>NZ_VKHS01000263.1 GCF_014141525.1 Streptomyces calidiresistens | reverse complement strand
CCCCGAACCCCCGTCCCGGCGCCCGCCCGTGCCGCACGGCGTTCGAGGCCAACTCCGCCACCAGCAGCGTCACCGCCTCCCCGTCCTCCGTCGAAAGCCCCCGCCCGGACAGCCACACCGCCACGGCCCGGCGCGCCGTCCGCGCCCCGGCGGGCGATGACGGGAAGGAGGCACGGAATGCGGGGGACGGGGCGAGCGGCGGCGCGGACACCGGGGGAGAGCTGTGCATGACCCCGAGCCTGGCGCGGCGGACCACCGGAACGGAAGGTTCGACGCTCGTACGCGACGAGCACTGTACGTGAGTGGTGTGTGACGAAACGTGGACGCGGCGCGTCGATCGGGAGGAGGATGGGTGACGAACCACCGCGTCCGATCCCGGGTCACGAAAGGTGCGCACCATGACGGATGGTGAACCGATGGAGGAGGAGAGCGGGGCGCACGACCTCGTCCGCCTCGTCGGACGACAACTCAAGACCCTGCGATTGCGGGCGGGCCTGGAGCGCGAGGAGTTCGCCGACCGCATGGGGTTCAGCCCGCACACCATCGCCTCCATCGAACAGGGGCGACGTCGGCCGCCCGGGCCCGACTTCCTGGACCGGGCCGACGACCTGCTCGACGCGGGAGGGGTGCTCAGCGCCGCCAAGCACGCCGTCTCCCGCACCCGACTACCGGCTTTCTTCCGGGGCGTGGCGGGCCTGGAGGAACGCGCGGTGGAGTACCACTCGTATGAGAATCAAGTCGTTCCCGGTCTGCTCCAGACCGAGGAGTACACCCGAGCCCTGTACCGAATGCGCCGCCCGGCCCTGGACGATGACACGGTGGAGGGCCACGTGGCCGCGCGGATGACGAGGCGAGGGTTCCTGGACCGGACCCCACCGCCGACGACGAGCTTCGTGATGGAAGAAGTCGTTCTGCGGCGCCCTCTCGGCGGGAGGGAAGTACTCCGCGGACAGTGCCGCCACCTGTTGGCTCTGGCGGCCCGGCGGAACATCGAGATCCAGGTTCTCCCCACGGATATCGACGACCACGCCGCGTTGGGCGGCCCCCTGGTGCTGCTGCGACCCGGCAACGGGTCGATGGTCGCCTACCTGGAGGTCCAGAACGCAAGCGCGTTGCGAACCGACCGAAACGCGGTCCGTGAGATCGCACAACGGTATGAGACGATCCGGGCACAGGCGCTGACTCCGCGCGAAACGCTGCGATACATCGAGAAGTTGGTGGGGGAGACGTGAGGGACATGCCTTCCGGGTCCACGGCCTTTCCGCTCGACTGGCGGAAGAGCAGCTACAGCAGTAGCGAGGGCGGTGATTGCGTGGAGGTCGCCCTCGCGTGGCGGAAGAGCAGCCACAGCACCAATGAGGGCGGTAACTGCGTGGAGGTGGCCGACTGCCCCTCGGCCGTGCACGTCCGGGACTCCAAGAACCCCGGCGGGCCCTCCCTCGCCCTCCCCCCGGCGGCCTGGGCCGCCTTCCTCACGGGAGGAAGGCGTACAACCCGGTGGCATCGCGCGTGAACTCCTGAAAGGCTCGCGCGCATGGTCTCGATGGTGCAGAACGTGGCGATCGACTGTGCGGATGCCTATGAACTGGCCCGGTTCTGGAGTCGGGTGACCGACCGTCCACTGCATCCGGAGGACCGGCCGGGGGAGCCGGAGACGCAGGTGATGTTGGCGGAGGGCCCGGTGCTGCACTTCAACCAGGTGCCCGAACCCAAGACGATCAAGAACCGGATCCATCTGTGCCTGCGTCCCGAGACCTCGCGGGACGAGGAGGTGGAACGGCTGATGGCCCTCGGTGCCGGATTCGTCGCCGACCACCGGAACCCGGATGGGTCCGGGTGGGTGATCCTCGCCGATCCCGAGGGCAACGAGTTCTGCGTTCTGCGCGGCGAATCCGATCGGGCCGCGATGGATTCCTGACGCCACCGCACCGGTTCGGCCGCTTCCCGTCGTCCTCCCGGTCACGGGCGGTGGCCCCCGACATCGAGGTGCGGTCGGGAAGCCGACACCGTGTTCGGGTGGGCGGAGGTGTCCCGCCGGCCCGAGTGCGTGAGGACGAGCACGCCGGCCGGGTCGATGGTCGTCTTCCCCCCCCCCGGGGCCCTGCGTGTTCACGGGTGGACGATGCGCCGCTCGGCATCGGTTCACCACGTCGATTCACCACGACGCCGGTGCCCGAACCGCCCCCGCTATCCGCGGACTCCGTAGGCGCGCATGAAGGCGTGGACACCGTCGACCATGATCGTGTGAACACGTGTGGGGTCGGCCCGCAGGTTCTGGCGTTCGTTGTAGGCGAGCAGCATGGTCAGCGCGTTGAAATGGTCGGCCGCCAAGCGGGGGTTCTCGGCGTCGAGCAGTCCTCGTTTCGCGAAATGCGCCATCCGTTCGGCGAGCGCGTCGGCATGGGCGTCATCGAGCGGATGGTTCTCCAGTTCGGGCAGCAGTTCCTCGTTCTCGGAGATGAGTTTGACGGTGGCCGCGTATTCGCTCGAATCGGTCATCGAGGCGGCCCGCCGAAGGGCGAAGTCGGTGAGGGCCTGTTCGAGGTCCGCCGTGTCGTCGATGGGAGCCGCGTCCGAGAGGTGCTCGGCGATGGCCGACCGCAGTGAGGCCAACAGGGATTCGCCCGCCTCCTCGACAACGCCGAGCAGGAGTCCGCGTTTGTCGCCGTAGTAGTCGTAGACGGTCCGCTTCGAGACGGCGGCCTCGGCGGCGACGGCGTCCATGCTCGTGCCACGTACCCCGTGGCGTACGAACAGCTCGCGTGCCGCCGCCAGGATGGCTTCACGCTTGTGCGCAAGCCCCTCTCGGACGGCTCGGGTGCTGGGGGTATTGGTCACTTTTTCTCCTCCGGAGCATCCTACACTGCCCGGTGTACCAGCTACACGGTACGGTGTAGTGTGGCCGCATGGGTTCCTCTTTTCCCACCGAACCGGCCGAGCCGGGCGGGGGTGGTCGATCGCCCGCCGTCGGCCTCGTGCCCGAAGTCCGATGTCCCGGTCGGCCTGCCCGACACGACGATCGTGAACACCATCCCGGACGCCTCGCGCGACGCCTTCGGCGCGACCGTGGCCGAGGCGCCGCGGAATGCCATCGGGGTCTTTTCCGCCGCCTTCCGGTGGGCGGTGGGAGCCGGCGCGATCCCGCCGCTTCCCGTCCCCTTCATCACGGGACGCGATCGGAGCAACCATGAGTGACGCGCACGCCCCCCTCCGGGTGCGGGGGTTGACC
The DNA here is from genome assembly GCF_014141525.1 of Streptomyces calidiresistens. Taxonomy (GTDB): domain Bacteria; phylum Actinomycetota; class Actinomycetes; order Streptomycetales; family Streptomycetaceae; genus Streptomyces; species Streptomyces calidiresistens. The sequence continues at coordinate 3,251 of NZ_VKHS01000263.1, read as the reverse complement.
AAGCGCTACGGGAAGGTCACCGCCGTCGACGGACTCTCCTTCGGAGTGCAACCCGGCCTCGTGACGGGCTTCCTGGGCCCCAATGGGGCGGGCAAGAGCACCACGCTTCGCATGATTCTCGGACTGGACCGCCCCACCGAGGGGAGCGCGACCATCCACGGGAGGCGCCTCGCGCAACTGCCCGATCCGATCCACACCGTCGGAGCACTTCTCGACGCCCGCGCCGCGCACCCGCGCCGCAGCGCTCTGGACCACCTCCTCGCGATCGGCCGCGTGGGACGAATCCCGCGCGCCGAAATCGACCGACTCATCGACCTCGTCGGCCTCGCCCACGCGGCGACGCGCCTCGTCGGGGGCTTCTCGCTCGGCATGAAGCAGCGGCTCGGCATCGCCACCGCACTGCTCGGCGACCCCGGGATCGTGATCTTCGACGAGCCCCTCAACGGGCTCGACCCCGAAGGCATCCGTTGGGCCCGCAACCTCATCCGCGGACTCGCCGCCGAAGGTCGAACCGTTCTGTTCTCCAGTCACCTCATGGGCGAAATGGAACTCACCGCCGACCACCTGCTCGTCATCCATCGAGGACAACTGCTCGCCGACCAGCCCCTCACGACGTTCATCGAGGCACACACCACCGCGCACGTGCTGGTCCGTTCCCCGAATCGCCAAGCGCTGGCCGATGCCCTCCGGGCCGCCGGACTGGAGGTCGACGAAAGCGATCCGACCCGTCTCGTCGTTCCGCGAACCGACACGGCCCGGGTCGGCCACCTCGCCGCGACGGCCGGCATCGAACTCGCCGAACTCAGCGGCCATCGCGACTCCCTCGAAGACGCGTTCCTTCGCATGACCCGGCCCACCGATCGGAAAGTCCGAGAACCATGAACCCTTTCGCCATCGAAGGGATCACCACCATCCGTATCCGCCGGACGGCGACCGCCGCCCTCGGCGCCCTGCTCGCCGGAATCGTGAGCGGTGCGCGGCATGTCCGCCGGAACCCCTCACCCGCGCGCACGCGACAGACACGGCGGCCCTCGCCCGAGCGGGCACGAGCCCCGGAGCCCTTCATGTCCGTCGAAGCCGGGCCGGCCGGCGGCCCCCGGAAACACCCGTCCTCGAAGCGGGTCGGAGGAGCGCTCCTCTTCGCCGCCACCCACCACCGTCACGGTGCCCCCCGCCCGGCACGAGCCGCCCATGTCCCCGCGGAAGCCGGTGCTCGGAACGGCGATCGGCAGAAGGGACCACGCCACCGCGGGTTCACGAGTCTCATCGCCTCCGAATGGATCAAGACCCGCAGCGTCCGCGGCACATGGGTCACCGTGGCCGCCACGGTGCTCGTCACCGTGGCGATCGGCGCCCTCGGCATCAGCGGCTTTCTCGGCGAGTGGACCGAGGAACTACCCGACCCGTGGGATCCGACCGGGAACGGGCTCAAGGGGATCCTCGTGGGCCAGCTGCTGATCGGAATGCTCGGCGCTTCGGCCATCACCGGCGAATACGCCACCGGCATGATCGCGACGAGTCTCTCCGTCGCCCCCGGGCGCCGCACGCTGCTCGCCGCGAAAGCCGTCGTCGCCACACTCGTGGCTCTCGGCACCTCCGTGCTCGCCGTTGGGCTCGGCTTCGCCGTGACCCAAGCCCTCGTCGCCGCGGCCGGCCTGCCGGCCGCCTCCCTCGCCGCTCCCGGAGTCGTCGTCGCTCTGCTCTGCGCGGTCGCCTACCTCACCCTCACCGCCCTCCTCGGCCTGGCGTTCGGCGTCATCACCCGATCGTCCTCGGGAGCCCTCGCGATCATCGTCGGAATCTCCCTCATCGCACCCGCCGTCCTCCCGGCCCTCCCGGGAGGACTCGGTGGGTTCTTCTCCACCTACTGGCCGACCACCGCCGGACAGGCCGCTTACACCGTCGCCGACACCGGTGGGACGAGTCCTGCGGTCGGGATCGGCATCCTGGCGCTCTTCACCCTCTGTCTCACCCTCGTCTCCCACATCACCCTTCACGTGAGGGACGCCTGAGGAGGGGCCTGTAACCGCCGGTGACGGGTGGAACGATTCCGGGGTGACCGGGGTGACCGGTGCGATCGCGGGCTCGGAGTCGTGCCGAGTGGTTCTGCCCACCGGGTTGGGCTCTCGGCGGTTCGGCAAGTCGGTCACCGGGCCCCGGTGTGAGGGGACCGGTCCTCTTCACGGCCGCCGCTCGTGGAACCCGCCGTCGGAGGGCCGGGTCCTGCCGGCCGGCGCGTACCGGCGGATCGACCTCCTCCCGGGCGTGCCGGCCGGCGCTCCCGCCGGTCAGCCGGCACGCCCGGGATCGTTTTCGGAGCAGCCCCCCGGCCCGATGGCCGCCCGCGGCACCTCCACGACGAAGAAGATGAAGCAGGTGCGGGTCGCCAGGTCGTCGAATTCCTCGGGGAACAGTTCACGGGCGGCCGGGACGGGCTGTGGCTCGTGGACGCCGGTGAGGCGGAAGCCGGCGGTGGTGAAGGCGTCGACCATCGCGTGCAACGGCCGGCGCCAGAACCTCATCGGGGTGGAGCGCCCGCCGACTCCCCAGTCGATGGTGTAGTCGGTGGTCGCGAAATAGTCGGGCCGGGGATCGCTGATCGTGTAGGCCACGAAGGGGTGGTCCAGCGACGCGATCAGCCGGCCACCGGGCTTGAGCACCCGTCGCAACTCGGCCAGGGTCGGACCCCAGTCCTCCAGGTAGTGCAGCACCAGCGAGGCGACCACGTCGTCGAACGCGGCGTCGGGGAACGGCAGGGGGTCGCGCAGGTCGGCCACGTGCAGGTCCGCCTCCTCGCCGAGGCGTCACCTCGCCAGGACCAACATCCCGGCACTGGCGTCGATGCCGGTGACGACCGCGCCGCGCCCGCGCAACGCGGCGGCCAGGAGGCCCGTGCCGCAGCCGGCGTCCAGGATCCGCCGGCCCGCCACGTCCCCGGCGAGGGCCGGCATCGCGGGCCGTTCGTAGTGCGCGTTCACCGGGTTGTTCTCGGTCTCCGCCGTGTACGCCTCGGCGAAGCCGTCGTAGTCGTTCACCCGGATGGGTTCCACGGGTTGGGGCGAATTCCCGGATAAGCCGGTCGAGTGGTCCATCGTCGCAGCGTAGTCCCCGAACCCGCTCGACAGGGACGAGTTGGTCCGACCTCCGGGAAACGGTGGTTCCGACCGCCCGTTCGTGGCGGATGGGGCCCCCTCGGCCGGCGGGCGGGCCGATGAGGTGGTGTCCTGGCGGGGTGGACAGTGCTGTGAGGG
>NZ_VKHS01000262.1 GCF_014141525.1 Streptomyces calidiresistens | reverse complement strand
GGGGGGCGTTGCGGCCCAGGTCGGCGAGCACCTCCGGGTCCACCGGGTCGGCCGCCATCACCTGCTCCCACTTGGGCCACTCGGTGTTGCCGACCGTGATCGCCACCGGGGAGCCCAGGGTCAGGCCGTGCCGCACCCCGCCCAGGAACGTCACCTCGTCGCGCTCGAACTTCATCCGGGCACCCCGCCCGTAACCCAACCGCCGCCGCGCCAGGGCGTCCGCCACCGCGTCGGTGGTGATCGGTACCCCGGCGGGCAGCCCCTCCAGGGTCGCCACCAGGGCGGGTCCGTGCGACTCACCGGCCGTCAGCCAGCGCAACCTGCTCAACGTTGCTCCTCGATTGCCCTCGACGATGCGATCGGCGCGTTCCCGACACCCCGGGGCCCACCGTCCTGCGACGGGAGCGCGTCAGCGGGGTGCCCCACGCGACCACCGGCCCGCGGGGGCCTCGGGGACCCCACCGGCGGCAGCGTCGATCCTCCCACGGATCGGGCGGGTCACCCCTCCCGGTCCATGGTATGGACGCCCCGGTGGGTGGGATCGCCCACGACCCGGCCGGCGCCCCGGGCCGCCAGCGCGCGCTCCCCCGCCGCCCGCATGGCGGCGAGCGGCGCGGGGGTGCGGCCGGTCATCATCTCCACCTGGAGCACCGCCTGGTGGACCAGCAGGTCGAGCCCGCCGAGGACGGTGCCCCCCCGGGCGGCCCAGGCGGCGGCCAGGGGGGTCGGCCAGGGCTCGTAGAGCACGTCGAAGAGGGTGCCGGGGGTCCCGGGGACGGTGTCGACGAGGAAGTCACCGGCGCCCGCCGGGGTCGTGGAGACCACCAGCGGCAGGTGCAGGGAGTCGGCGGCCCGGTCCCACGGCTCCGGTCGCACCTCCACACCCAGGCGTTCGCCGAGCGCGAGCACCTCGGCGACCCGGTGGGAGCCGCGGACGTGGACCACGATCTCGCCCTCGCAGACCCGGGCCAGGGCCGCGAGGGCGGAGGCCGCGGTGGCCCCGCCCCCCAGGACCGCCGCGGTCGGCACCCGGCGGACGCCGCGTTCGGCGAGGGCGGCGACCAGGCCCGGGACATCGGTGTTCTCCCCGACCCGTCCGGCCCGGGGGTCGAACACCAGGGTGTTGACCGCCCCCACGGCCCGGGCGCTCTCCCCCACCCGGTCCAGCAGGGGGATGACCGCCCGCTTGAGCGGCATGGTGAGGGAGAGACCGGCCCATTCCGGCCCCAGGCGTCCGACGAAGCCGGGCAGCGCCGCCTCGTCCACCTCGAACCGGTCGTACGTCCAGTCCGTCAGGCCGAGGGCCGCGTAGGCGGCGCGGTGGAGCTCGGGGGACAGGGAGTGGGAGATCGGGGAGCCCAGCACCGCGGCGCGTCGGCGCTCAGCCGATGCCCTGGCGCTCATTGAACTCCTTCCTCAGTTCCTCGTGCTCGTCCAGCGTGCGGGTGAAGGTGGTCTCCTCCCCGTCGATGGAGATGAAGAACATCCACCCCTCCTCGGTCGGATCGAGGCTGGCCTCGATGGCGACCTCGCCGGGGTTGCCGATGGGACCCGGCGGCAGGCCGGTGTGGACGTACGTGTTGTAGGGGTCCTGGTTGGAGTGGATCTCCTGCTCGGTGATGCGGATCTCGCTCTGCCCCATGAGGTAGTTGTAGGTGGAGTCGAACTCCAGTTTCCGGTTGGTGATGTCGTTGTCCGGTTCGAGGCGGTTGTAGACGACCTCCGCCATCTGCTGGAAGTCGTCGTAGGTGATGCCCTCCGCCTGCACCAGGCTGGCGACGGTGATCACGTCCAGCGGGGAGTCCAGGCCCAGCCCGGCGGCGGCGTCCTCGATGCCGTAGCCCTCGTAGACGGTCACCGCCCGGTCCACCATCCGCGACAGGACCTCCTCGGGGTCCATGCCCTCGGCGACGTCGTACCGCGCGGGGAAGAGGAAACCCTCCAGGGGGTCCTTGATGTCGGGGTGGCTGTCGGCCCACTCCGGCAGGTTGAAGTCGCCCGATTGGGCGGCCTCCTGCGTGGTGCCCTCCGGGACCCCGAGCCGTTCGTCGATGGCCTGGTAGATCTGCTCGGCACGCATGCCCTCGGGGATGGTGAGCACGTTGAGGGCCGAGGGATCGGTGAGGGCGTTGACGGCGGAGGCGGCCGACATCTCCAGGCGCAGGGAGTAGACCCCGGCCTGGATGTTGCTCTCACCGGCGGCGGCGACGAAGGCACCGACGCTCTTGACGACGCCGGCGTCCTTGAGGATGTTGCCCATCTGGGCGATCGAGGCGCCCGGCGGGATCTCCACCTGGACCGGGTCGGTGCCCTCCCCGGCGAAGTCCTCCGGAGCGGCGAACCGGCTGTTGTAGAACTGGTACCCCTGGTACGCGGCGACGCCGAGACCGCCGGTGACCAGCACCAGGGCGGCCAGGCAGCCGCAGCCGGCGCGACGTTTGGGGCGCCCGCCGCGGCCGGCGCGTCTCTCCGGGTCCTCGCCGTCCCCGGGTCCGTCGGGGTCCCCGACGTCCTCCGGGTCGTCGAAGCCGTCGAATCCGCGGGAACCGCGGGAACCACCGCCGGCGTCCGGGTCGTCGAGGGGGTCCGCGTGCTCCCGGCCGGGTCGACGGCGTCCGGCGCGTCGGGGGGCGGGGGCGTCCTCGTTGCCGAAGCCGGTGGAGAAGAAGTCGTGCTCCCCCTGGTCCGGTCCCGGGTCCCAGCCCGTCTCCGGGTCGGGGCCCGGAGCGCGGGACGGGCTCCCGCCCGGGCCACCGGAGGGGCCCCCCGGGGGGTACCCGCCGCCCTGCGCGGAGGGATGCCCGGGACCGGGCGTCCCTCCCCAACCGTCGGAACCCTGCCGGCCGCCGTGCCCCCAGTCGCCACCCGGCGCCTGCTGCGGGTAGCCGTAACCGGCGTCGGGGGCGGGGTAGCCGCCGGACTCACCGGAGTGGCCGTACCAGCCGCCGTCACCACCGGCACCGTGCTGCGGGCTCTGCGGGGCCGCCGACCGCGCCTCCCCGTACCAACCGCCGTCCCCGCCCTGCTGCGGGTAGCCGTAACCGGCGTCGGGGGCACCGGACCACTGCTGTTCCCCGTCCTGCGGGTACCCGTGTCCGGCGGGGGCGGGACCGGGGTCACCCCCCGGGGGCACGTCCCCGTAGAGCGGGTCCGTGGGGTGCCACGGTTCGGAGCCGGAGCCCCGGCCATACTCAGTCATCGATCCCCTTGTGACGCCGGGCGGCAGCGGACCCCGGAAGCGTGGTCCCGGGGCCGAACATCCCTTCGCACGACCGGGAATGTTCGAATGGCTGCGGTGTCCTCCGGAACGTTACCGTACCGCGATCAGACAACCACTTCGACGCACTGCCCCGGCGGACCGCCCGTGGAGCGTTCGACCTCCAGGGCGTGCTGCAGGATCTCCACCGCAGCGGCCTGGTCGATGCGCGAACGCCCGCGCCGGCTGTTCACCCCGGCGGCCCTCATCCGTTCGGCGGCCGTCACCGTCGTCATCCGTTCGTCCACCAGGCGCACCGGCACCGGCTCGGGCAGCGCCGCCAGAGCGGTGGCCAGCGTCCGGGCGAACTCCCGGGTCCGTCGGGCGGCGGGGCCCTCCGCGCCGCTGAGCGAGCGCGGGAGCCCCACCACCACCTCCATCGGCTCGTACTCCTCCACCAGGGTGAGGAGGCGGCGCCGGGCCGCCGGGGCGTCGCGCCCGGGCACGGTCTCCACCGGCGTCGCGAGGACGCCGTCGGGGTCGCAGGAGGCGACCCCGATCCGGGCCTCGCCGACGTCGATCGCCAACCGGCGGCCGCGGCGCATCAGGAGCGCCCGGCCACGAGCCGCTCCACGGCCTCCACGGCCTCGTCGACGGCGGCGGGGTTCTGGCCGCCGCCCTGCGCGACATCGGGCTTGCCGCCGCCACCGCCGCCCAGCGCCTTGGCCGCGGCACGCACCAGGTCACCGGCGCGCAGCCCGCGCTCGCGGGCCGCCTCGTTCGTGGCGATCACCGTCAGCGGCCGGTCCTTGACCACCGTGAACAGCGCGACCACGGCCGGACGGGAGGCGGGGATGCGGCCGCGCACGTCCAGCACCAACCGGCGCAGGTCGTCCGCGGTGGTGCCGTCGGGCACCCGGGCGCTCACCAGGGCGACCCCGTCCACCTCTCGGGCCCCGGCGGCCAGTCCCGCGGCCGCCTGCAGGACCTTCTCCGCGCGGAAGCGGTCGATCTCCTTCTCCGCCTCCCGCAGCCGCCCCAGCATCCCCGAGACCTTCTCCGGGAGTTCCTCGGGACGTCCCTTGAGCAGTTCGGTGAGCTGGGAGACGACCGTGTGCTCGCGGGCGAGGTAACGGTAGGCGTCGGTGCCCACCAGGGCCTCCACCCGCCGCACGCCGGAGCCGATGGAGGACTCGCCCAGCAGTTTCACCAGGCCGAGCTGGGCGGTGTTGTGCACGTGGGTGCCGCCGCACAGTTCCTTGGAGAAGTCGCCGATGGTCACCACCCGCACCCGCTCGCCGTACTTCTCGCCGAACTCCGCGATGGCGCCCTGGCGCCGGGCGTCGTCCAGGCTCATGATCTCGGCGGTGACGTCGAGCTCCCGGCCCAGCACCTCGTTGATCCGCTGTTCGACGTCGTTGAGCACCGTGGAGGGCACGGCGGTCGGCGAGCCGAAGTCGAACCGGAACCGACCGGGGGCGTTCTCCGATCCCGCCTGGGCGGCGGTCGGGCCCAGGGCGTCGCGCAGCGCCTGGTGGGTGAGGTGGGTGGCGCTGTGGGCGCGGGCGATGGAACGGCGGCGGGCCACGTCGATCGCGCAGTGCGCCGCGGCGCCCACGGTGACCTCGCCGACCTGCACGACGCCCTTGTGCACGATGACGCCGGGCACCGGCTGCTGCACGTCGCGGACCTCGATCACCGCCCCGGAGTCCAGCCTGATCCGGCCGGTGTCGGCGAGCTGGCCGCCGCCCTCGGCGTAGAAGGGCGTGCGGTCCAGGACGACCTCGATCCCGTCGCCCTCCTGCGCGGCGGGCGAGGAGACGCCGTCCACCAGCAGGCCCACGACCGTGGCCTCGCCGTCGGTGTGGGTGTAACCGGTGAACTCGGTGGCCCCGGCGGCGTCCGCGATGCCCCGGTAGGCGGACATGTCGGCGTGGCCGGTCTTCTTGGCCCGCGCGTCGGCCTTGGCCCGCTCGCGCTGTTCGGCCATCAGCCGGCGGAAGCCGGCCTCGTCCACGCTCAGGCCCTGCTCGGCGGCCATCTCCAGGGTGAGGTCGATCGGGAAGCCCCAGGTGTCGTGGAGCAGGAACGCCTTCTCCCCCGACAGCACCCGCCCCCCGGCGTCGCGGGTCTCGGAGACCGCGGTGTCCAGGATGTTGGTACCGGCGCGCAGCGTCTTGAGGAAGGCGGCCTCCTCGGCGAGGGCGACGGTCTCGATGCGCCCGCGATCGGTGATCAGCTCCGGGTACTGGCGCCCCATGGTGGTGATGACCAGGTCCACCAGCTCGCCCGCGACCGGGTCGGTGGCGCCGAGGATGCGCAGGTTGCGGATGGCGCGCCGCATGATGCGGCGCAGCACGTACCCGCGCCCCTCGTTCCCCGGGGTGACCCCGTCGCCGATCAGCATGACGGCGGTGCGCATGTGGTCGGCGATCACCCGCAGGGAGACGTCGCCCCGCTCGTCGTGGCCGTACCGGACCCCGGTCAGCTCCCCGGCGCGGTCGATGAGTACCCGCAGGGTGTCGGTCTCGTACATGTTCCGCACGCCCTGCAGGATCATCGCCAGGCGCTCGAGACCGAGACCGGTGTCGATGTTCTTGCTGGGCAGCTCACCGAGGATGGGGTAGTCCTTGCCCTCCCCCGGGCCGCGCTCGTACTGCATGAAGACCAGGTTCCAGATCTCCACGTAGCGCTCGTCGTTGACGGCCGGGCCGCCCTCGGGACCGAAGTCGGGACCCCGGTCGTAGTTGATCTCCGAGCAGGGGCCGCAGGGACCGGGAACGCCCATGTCCCAGTAGTTGTCCTTCTTGCCCAGGCGCTGGATGCGCTCGGCGGGAACGCCGACCTTCTCCCGCCAGATGGTCTCCGCCTCGTCGTCGTCCTCGTAGACGGTGATCCACAGCCGCTCCGGGTCCAGCCCGTAACCCCCCCGCGGCACCGGGGTGGTGAGCAACTCCCAGGCGAGGGTGATGGCCCCCTCCTTGAAGTAGTCGCCGAAGGAGAAGTTGCCGCACATCTGGAAGAACGTGCCGTGCCGGGTGGTCTTGCCGACCTCCTCGATGTCCGGGGTGCGGACGCACTTCTGCACGCTGGTGACCCGCGGTGCGGGCGGGGCCGCCTCACCGAGGAAGTAGGGCTTGAAGGGCACCATCCCGGCGGGGATCAGCAGCAGGGTCGGGTCGTCCGCGATGAGCGATGCCGAGGGCACGGCGGTGTGTCCGCGCTCCTCGAAGAAGCTCAGCCATCGGCGGCGGATTTCGGCCGACTCCATCAGTGGTCCTCTTTTCCGGTCGGGTGATGGGTGGGGTTCCGGGC
>NZ_VKHS01000261.1 GCF_014141525.1 Streptomyces calidiresistens | reverse complement strand
CCTCTCCCCCCATTCCTCTTCCTCCTCTTCGGCTTCCTCCCCCTTCGGCGCCTCCCGGTGGCCTCCGCTTTGTCGGTGCCACCGGCGGGACCGCCCCCAACGCGACCTCAGCGACCCCGTGATCCGCTCCCCACCGGCTCGTGGAGCGTTTCGAACCGCACCCCCGGGTAGCGGTTCTCGTCCTCCTTGCGGGAACGCTCCAGGAAGTCGTCGACGTCCTCCAGCGTCAGCGGCTCCGGCCGGGGATGGCGGGGCCGCAGGCGACGCAGGGCGGCGTCGTAGCGGGCGAAGTGGGCGAGGTCTCGTGGGTGGGCGCGGGTGCGCAGGCCGAGGAATCGACCCTTGCGGCGGGCCCGTCCCAGCAGTTCGCGCCACTCGTCGATGGTGGTCAGCCCCACCGCCTCCACCCCGTTCTGGAAGAGCGCGAGGTGGATCTCGTCGAACGGCTCGCGGTGGTCGGCGTCCAGATAGTCCCGCAGGGCCCGGTGGGAGACCTCGGTGTTGAACTTCATCCAGAAGGGCACCGCGCCGGCCATCAGGGTGGCCCGGGGCTCGGTGAGGATGAAGGAGGACACCATCAGCCGGTTCGTGGGGATGGAGCGGCGCGCGTACCAGTCGCGGTACAGGTCGGCGACCAGCGGGCTGGGGGCCTCGGGGTGGTCGAACACCACCCGTCGCACCCGGAAGCCGTTGGCCCGCGCGAAGCGCTCGATGTCCTCGCGCAGCGCCGGTTCGAAGCCCCACTCGGCCTCGGGGCTGTCGCCGTCCGGCTCGGGGCCGTACCAGCGGCGCACCGGGGAGTCGTAGCGCTCCAGGTACTCCGAGACCCGCGGGCTCCCGTGGTGGAACTCCTCCTCGGTGGCTCCGCCCATGGCCCCGTGCTGGAAGACGTGGCGCGGTCCGACCCGGGTGGTGCGCCACCGCGTCGTGCACTCGGAGACGACGATGGTCCCGCCGGGCTCCAGGCGGTCGAGCAGGAAGCGCTCCCACGTGGGCCCCAGTTCGAGGCGCTTGACCCGGAAGTAGGTCAGGGCGCGGACCATCATGCGGTCCTGGTTGGCGTCGTGCATGTGGTGCAGTGTGATCTCGGGGTTGCGCCGCACCAGTTCCGCGCCCGGTTCCAACCCCCGGAACATGGCGCCACCCGGATCGTCGGGGTGGACGCGCTGGCGCACCGGGATCAGGAACGTCTGGGGGAGCCAGGGAGCGCCCAGTGCGGTCCACAGATGGGTCAGCGCCCCGCAGGCGGACCCGACGGCGACCACCGGATAACGACGTCGGGGGTACTCCTCCGCCACCCACCTGGAGACCTCCTCCATGTCGATCCTCCCCATGCGCTTGGGGGAGATCGTCTCGGTGGCGCCGCTGCCGATGAAGACCTTCTCCCGCAGCCGGGGTGGAAGCAGTCGGGTGGCCGCGATCGGGATTTCCAGCAGTTTGTTCTCCCCCATGGCGGTGAAGGGTTCGTCGCGCAGGAAGCAGGCGTTGGCGCGCAACATGCCGGAGGAGGAGTCGAAGCCGGCGAGGAAAGGGGGAATGCCCATGATTCGGTCCTTTGTCGGGGCCGATGAAGCTGTTGTGGTTCGGGTTACCGCCAGGAAATGCGGGAAACCTCCCTGCTCCTCCCGTTGCGCTCGCGATGTCGGCCGATGGCCGGAAAACGCCGTTCGGGGCTTTCCCCGTGGAGGAGCGGGGCGGTACCCGATCAGGTGTCGTGCGGAGGGGTGCCGAAGGGACGGGAGAGGGGCACGCCCCAGTCGCGCCAGGGAGGACAGGAGGTCGGCGGTTCCCCGTCCAGGAAGCGGTTCACCTCGCGGGTGAAGGCCGGTCTGATCGGCAGGTAGGGGTGGGGCACCCGCAGCGGGCACACGTCCGCCTCGACGTCGTTCCCGGCGAGTTGCCACCCGTTCGGCATCAGCGGCAGATCGGTGGCCGAGGTGATGCTCAGCACCCGTACGTCGCCCGGCAGGGGTTGGGCCAGGATCTCCGAGGCGGCGTTCGGGGTGGCCAGGAGCTCCCGGGACGCCGGCGCGTCGGCGTCGAACCGGAAGTCCATCAGGTCGCCCAGCGGCACCAGCAGCCTCAGCAGGTCCCCGGCGACCCTTCCGGTGGCGTTCTCCCCGGCCGGCGGGTAACCGACCGGGCTCTCCGGGAAGGGACCGACCAGCACCAGGACGTCGACCTGCGGGGCCCGCCCCTCGGCGATGGCCTGCCAGGCGATCCACACCGCGTGGGAATGGGCGGCCACCACCAACGGTCGGGGCAGGTCCTCGACCTGCTCGACGAAGGCGTCCACCTGCTCCGCCACGGGACGCTGGGTGTCCTCGGGCACGTAGGGGGCCCCGGTGACGATCGGGCAGCGGGCCACCCCCCGGGGTTGCCCGTCGCCGGGGCCGGAGTAGGAGAAGTAGAAGGTGTTGTCGCAGTCGTAGCCCAGGCTCTCCACGTCGGTCTCGAAGATGGCGCCGCGCCCCGAGCCCGAGTTGATCCCCGACATCAGCAGGATGGAGCCGGGACGGGGGTCGGGCCGCGGACCGGGGTCGGCCTCCGCCCGGGTGCCGACGAACACGCCGGCGAGGACGACGAGCACGAGCGCCGCCACCGCGCCGCGCAGCAGCGGGCGGCCGTTCGGCGGGCGACGCAGCAGCAGGACCGCGCCGGCGGTGGCCGCGGCCGAGGCCGGGATCAGCAGGGGGAGCAGACCGGGCCACCGGTCGGCGAGCACCCCCAGGGCCAGCAGCACCACGACGTACGGCAACAACACCTCCACCCGCAGCGCCCGGCGCCAGGAGCGGGCCACGGCCGTGCGCAACCGCGGGGCGTCGGGTGCGCTCTGCCAGGGCACGGGCGCGGCGATCAGCCACACCAGGGCCAGGAACCCGAGCGCGGGCCAGAACATGCGGGCGTAGAGCAGGGCCTGTGCCATGAACTCCACCTGGGCCGCCAGCAGCAGCGGGAGGAGGACGATCAACTGGTAGAGAGCCGCGAAGCGCAGTCGGCGGCGCCACGGCCCCGGTATCAACGCGGCCAGGACGGTGGTCCGCACCGCCAGGGCGAGTACCAGCCCCGCCGCGAAGGCCGCGTGGGAGGGTGCCCGTGCCAACAGGATCCGCAGGTCGGTGAAGAGGTCCAGCGGTGGCAGCGCCACCGCGTGCACCAGGCCGGACCACCGGGGCAGCACCCCCGTGACGGCCAGCAGGGTCACCACGGCGGCGAGGACGGCCAGCGGCCACAGGGAGGGTTCGCCGGGGCGGAGCGCGAGGGCACCGGGAGGCCCCCCGCCGCGCCGGGCGGACCGGCGGGCCCCGGGTTTCCTGTCGGCGCGGCGACTCCCGGCCGGGGCCGGCGGGCCGTCGGGTTCCGTGTCGGCTCCGCGACGCGCTCCGAACGACGAGGGGGTCATACCTTTCCTCCCGCTGGTCCTGGATTCCGACCGGCCGCCCCCGGGCCCCGTGGTCCGGGGGCGGCCGGTCGGGGGCGCCCGCGGGGCCATCGGAGTGCCCCCGCATCCCTCGGGTACCCGGTTGTCGCCCGCCGGCACGGGCAGACGCCGTCCATCGGGGCCGGCCGACGACCGGCCGGTGACCGGGATCCGAGGAATGGAGGCGGCATGGCGGTACGACCGGTGTTGATCAGGCGATCCCCCCGGGTGGTGTGGGAGGTCCTCTCCGATCGTCGGTGCTACGCGGAGTGGGTGGTGGGCACCCGGGAGGCCCGCCCCTCCCACGGCGACTGGCCCGAACCCGGGTCGGCGCTGCGCTACGAGATGGGGGTGGGACGGTGGCGGCTCCCCGGCCGGACGGTGGTGCGGGTGTGCGAGCCCGGGAAGCGGCTGGAGTTGGAGGCGGAGGCCGGACGGCTGGGCACCGCACGCATCGCGCTGGAGCTCCGCCCCTGGGGGGAGGACACCCTGGTGATCGTGGACGAGCACCCGCTGACCGGGCCGGGGGGACGACTGCACAACGCGCTCTCGGAGGCGCTGCTGCACCAACGGCACCGCCGGATGCTGCGCAACCTGGCCTCGGTGGTCGAGGCGGCCGATTCCTCGACCGACTCCGGGGTCGGCACCTCTCCCGGGCGGTGAGCCGGCGCCGACGCGCCCGGCGCCCCCGATCGTGTTCCGGCGGGGGCGGCGGGCGCGTCGGCGCACGGGGTCACGCGCGGTCGGCGGGTCCGGGACCGGGCTCATCGAGGTACTCGGGTTCCCCCGGTTCCCCGTCCGTCCCGTCCTCGGCACCGGACGGGACGTCGAGGTCCCGGGGCTCCAACGGCTTGGTGGCGGGGCCCTGGACGACCGCGCCGTCGATGTCGAAGCGGGAGCCGTGGCAGGGGCATTCCCAGGCGGTCTCGACCTCGTTGAAGTGCACCAGGCACCCCAGGTGGGTGCACCGTGCGGAGAGGGCGTGGACCGTACCCGCCGGGTCGCGGTAGACGGCGGCCTTGGCTCCCCCCACCCGGATCAGGGCTCCGGTGCCGGGGGCGAGGTCGTCCACCGAGCCCGCCTCGGCGGGGCGCAGTCGGTCGCCGACGAAGTGCCGGGCCACGGTGGCCTGCAGCCCCAGCGCGCTCCCGGCCTCGCGGAGGGGGTGCAGGCGCCGGGGATCGTGCATCTCCGTCCACGGCGGGGGCTCCTCGTCGCCCCGCACCAGGGCTGCCAGCAGGTCACCGGCGACCACGCCGCCGGTCATCCCCCAGGCGTTGAACCCGGTGGCGACGAAGGTGTTGCGGGCGCCGGGGTGGAAGGGGCCGATGAACGGGACACCGTCGGTGCCGAAGGTGTCCTGGGTGGCCCAACGGTGGGTTTCCTCCGCCGCGGGGAAGCGTTCCCGCAGCCACTCCTCCAGCCGGTGCACCCGCGGTGCCATGGGCCCGTCTCCGGGCAGGAACTTCTCACCGGTGAGGATCAGCAGGCACCGGTCCTCCGGGCCGTCGGGCAGGGGGGCGGTGCGCACCGAGCGGGTGCCGTGGTCGGGGGTGAGGGCCATGGCGGCGGGGGCGGAGTCCACCGGGATCCGGGCACCGATCACCCACTCCCGCTTGGCCTCCAACCGGCCGAAGAGCATCGCCCGGTCGAAGACGGGGTAGTGGGTGGCGATCACCACGTGCCGCGCCGTGACCTCGGCGCCGTTCTCCGCGACCACCCGGCAGGGGTCGCCCTCGTGCAGTTCGACGGCCCGGGTGTGTTCCACGATCCGGCCGCCGTGGCGTTCGATGTCCTCGGCCACGGCGAGCAGCCAGGCGCGGGGGTGGAAGGCGATCTGGTCGTCCAGGCGGACCGCGGCGCGCACCGGGAAGGGCAGTCCGGTGTCGGCCGTCCCCGGTCCGTCGAGCAGGGTGACCGGCAGGCCGGCCTCGCGGGCGGCCTCGGCCTCGGCCCGCACGGCCTTCTCGGTGTCCGGCGTCTCGGCCCAGGTGAGGGCGGGGCGGCGGACGAGGTCGCAGTCGATGGAGAGTTCGTCGGTGATCTCGGCGATCCGCTCCACGGCACGGCGGTGCGCGTCGGCGTACAGACGGGCGGTGCCGGGGCCGTGCCGGTCGCGCAGTTCGGAGTAGCGCAGCCCCTGCAGGGCGGTCACCTTGGCGGAGGTGTGACCGGTGACCCCGGCGGCGACGCGGTCGGCCTCCAGCACGAGGACCTCCCGGCCGGAGCGGGCGAGTTCACGAGCGGTGCACAGGCCCGCCATGCCGGCGCCCAGGACCACGGTGTCCACCCGGGGCCGTTCCGAGGCGGCCAGAGGGGGCCGGGGGGTGCCGGGCGCGGTCTCGATCCACCAGGAACGTTCGGCGGGACCCGCTCCCGCGCCGGGGGTCACGCGGTCCCCCCGGCGGTCGGGACGGGCGGTGCGGACGGTGCGGCGCGTCCGCCGGCGGCTTCACGGTGCTCGGCCAAGGTCCGTTCTCCTCCTCGCTGCGCGGGACCCTCCCGGGGCCCCTCCGCAAACGGACGGGACGGCCCCGGAACGGGCTGAAGCGGGTGTCGGGTCACGCCTCGGGGTCCGGCCGGGGAGGGTCGGTGCCCCGTGCGCGCGACGGGCTTCCCGCGTACCCGGCGCCCCCGGGGCGAAACCCGGCCGGCCCCCGGCCGGAATGCCGGGGCGCCCCGGCACGGTGGGGGGCCGGCCGGTCCGCGGCCCCCTCGGCGGGAAAGGGGTGCCGGTGGGAGGGTCGACGAGGTTTCGCGGGGCCGCGAGCGGCGCGCGCAGGTCGTCGGGGGTCTCCCCCGCGAAGGCGGGGCGAGGGGATGCGCCCCGCCCGGCGTGCGAACGCGGAGCCGCCGGCCCGGCCGTATCCGTCGAGGACCCCGGCGAGGCGGTGCGCCGCATCCCGGCCCCCGGCCCGCAGGGGCTCGGGCAGGTCACCGGCCCCACCGCCGGGCGCGGCGGGCCGGCGGCCTCGGCGGCCTCGATCAGGGGGTTGACGCGCTCGCGGACCGGGGGCGGGTGACGACGCCACAGGCTGTCTCTTATAAACATCTGACGCTGCCGCCGAAGCTGCAAGTGTAGATCTCGGGG
>NZ_VKHS01000260.1 GCF_014141525.1 Streptomyces calidiresistens | reverse complement strand
GGGCGCGCCCCCTTCGCCAATGTGTCGTTCCCCGGCACCGGACCGTCGAACGGCGGGGTGAGGCGCCGGTCCCGGAAGGTCGGTGCCTCCGGGTCCGCCACCGGACCGCCGGCCCCCGCCGCGAGCGGGGTCGCCGGAGCGGAGGGCCCGGCGGGTTCGGCGGGTTCGGCGGGCTCGGCGGCCACCGCGGCGGCCAGGGCGGGAACCGCCGCGGACGGGGCCGCTTCCGGGACGGGCTCGGAGGGCGTGGCGGCCGGGGCGGGTGCCGGAACGGCGGACGGCTCCGCCGAGGGACGGCGCCACTCCAGCACGGCTCCGCACGCCTCGCAGAACGACTGTCCCGGTTCCGCCCGGGTGCCGCAGTCGGCGCAGGTGTGAGCGGTCATGTCTCCAAGCTCCTCTCGATGGCCGACACCTGGACCGTGTACGGCATGTGGGCGGGACGAGCCGCGGCGACGAGCGCGTCGAGGCGGTGTTCGTCGGACGGGGAGGGGTCGGGCAGTCGCAGGTGGACGTGGAGACGGGGCCGGGCCTCCCCCGGGATCGGGCCGAGCGGCCGGGCGCTCCAGGCGGCGCCGCCGCTCTCGGTGATCTCGGGCTCCGCGCCGAACGCCAGCCGCACCGCCTCGGACAGGCCGCGTCGGGTGCCGCGGATGCGGTGCAGGTGGACGGCGGCCGCGACGGCGGCGCGCAGCCGGTGGTCCTCCTCCAGCCCGTCGGTCTCGGCACCGACCCAGGTGCCCACCCAGCGGACGAAGTCCCCGGGGGCGAGGTGGGGATCGAAGTACGCCTCCAGGCAGTCGAGTACGCCGAGGATCGGTGCGAGCACCTCGTCCAGGCCGGCGACGAAGCGTTGCGCCAGGTCGTCCTCGGCGAACACGGCCGGCAGCATGGCCCCGATCGGCATGGAGGAACCCATGCCGTCGACGGAGCCCCTCACGTGTCGTCCCCGATCACGCGCACCCGGTGGTCGAAGGAGAACGGCAGGGCCTCCGCCCGCAGGTCGACCCGGTCGGTGCCCTCGCCGCGTTTACCGGAGATCGGGTCCGCCGGGTGCAGCGTCACCCGGTCCACCAGTTCCACGCCCGGCACCCGCTGGAGCACCGCGAACAACTCGCCGGCCTGGATCGGTCGGCCGAACGGCCACCCGCGTCCGTCGACGCCGCCGGTGAGGGGGTCCAGGTGGCGGTGGAGCGCGTCGTGGGTCTCCCGGCGCACGCGGTCGGTGTCCGTGCCCCGGAAGGCGTGGACCGTCGCCACCACCGTGACGCCCTGGTAGTAGGGCGGTCCGACCGCCAGTCGGGTCCCGATCGGGCGCCGCTCGTCCAGGTGGCGGGTGATCCGGCTCAGCAGCGCGTCGTCGGGCACCAGTTGTTCGAAGCGCAGTCGTCCGTCGGGGTCGGGGACGGCCTGCGGCACCACCAGCACCCGCACGGCGTACGCGCCGTGTTCGTCCCGGTCGCCCTCCAGGCAGGTGATGCGCGCGGTGTCGGGCGCGGCGCGGCGGGCCAGTTCCTCGTAGTCCCGCAGGGTCACCGCCCGCTCCTGCGCCCGCAGGGTGATCGGCGCGCGGAGCCTGGCCTCCTCCACCGTCTCGCCGTCCACGCCGCCGCGCGCCGCCTCGCGGTTGACCACCTCGGAGACGTAGGGCACCGAGGTGCGCAGGACGCGGATCGTGCCACGCGCCACGTTCCCGGCGCGACCACCGCCGGTGCGGTAGCGGCGGGCCCGGATCACCGCGCCCTTGGGGGGGACCATGCCGTACTGCCGCAGCGTGCCGTCCGGTTCGCGGACCGCCGGGCCGAAGGCGATGGTGCCGGTGGTCGCGTCGAGGGTGACGTGCCGGTCGTAGGGACGGGAGGAGGCGAAGTCGGGGACGACCTCCCAGTCCGTCCAGCCGCCCTCCTCGGCCGTCTGGAGCAGGACGGGCGGGTCGTCGGCGACCACCGGCCGGCGGGCCAGGGTCAGCCGCTGGCCGGGCAGCCCGGTGGCCTCGCCGAGCGCCTCGTCGTGCACGGTCTCGGCGTGCACGGCCGGGGTGGTGCCGCCGATGGTGTAGGCCTCGGCGGAGCGCAGGGTCGGGGAGGCGGCGTAGAACGGCTGGTCGGGGGCGGGTTCGGTGACCCGGCAGCGCAGCCAGCCGGCGAGCCGGCCGCCGGTGCGCGAGCGGGCGTGTCCGCCGGGCACGTGGAGGATCAGGTGTCCCGGCCGGTTCAGCCCGCCGGTGCCGTCCTCCTCGACCCCGCACTCCGCCCAGCCGTCCTCGGTCCACGCCTCCCACGCCAGGGGCGGCTGCCGGGGATCGACTCCGACACCGTCCACCCGGCTGTCCAGGTCGAGCACCACCGTGCAGTGCGGCACGGCCGCGCTCAGGCCGAACAGGAGGCAGTCGCCGGGGGCCGGCGTCTGCGCGAAGCACCGCGAATCGACGCCCTCGGCGAGGTCGGCGGTGCGGTCGGTGACGGCCTCGCCGTGGTGGTGCACGGCCAGGTGGCGCAGCTCGCAGGGGACGATGGTGAGTGGCCGCTCGGTGGCGAAGACGACCGCGTCGCCCTTCTCGGGGCGGGAGGTGGCCAGTTCGGTGCCCGGCGGCACCCGGACCGGTTCCTCCTGCGGCGCGCTGAGCCGGAAGGTGACCTCCGCGCGGGCCGCCGACGGCGGGAAGAGCGTGATGCCGGCCAGGTCGAGGAAGGCCAACTGGTTCTTCTCCGGGACCCGGTTGAGCCGGTAGACGATCTGGTCGGCGATGTGGGCGACGGTCTCGACCAGCGTGATCCCGGGGTCGGAGACGTTGTGGTCGGTCCACTCGGGGGCGCGCCGCTGGATGAAGCGCTTGGCGTCGTCCACGAACTGCTGGAAGCGGCGGTCGTCGAGGTTCGGGGAGGGCAGGGCCATCAGTGTTCGCTTTCGAAAGCGGGACCCGGGGTGTCCGGCTCGTCGTGGGACGGGATGACGTAGAAGGGGAAGACCAGGCTGCGCGGGTTGTTGGTGCCCCGGATCGCGTACCGGACGTCGATGTACAGCACGCCGGACCCGGCGCCGGGCGTCACGCGGACGTCGTGCACCTCGATGCGGGGCTCCCAACGGTCCAGGCTGCTGTACACCTCGTGCCGGAGGCGGCCGGCGGTCTGCTCGTTGATCGGGGCGAACACCAGGTCGTGGATGGCGCAGCCGAACTCGGGGCGCATCGGCCGTTCGCCGGGGGCGGTGGCCAGCACGAGTCTGATCGACTCCTCGACCTCCCGCTCCCCGGAGACCAGGGCGATGCCCCCGGTGGGCGAGATGCGCAGGGGGAACGACCATCCCGATCCGACGAACTGTTCGGCCATCGGCCGTGTACCTGCCTTTCTCCGACCGGTGCGGTGACGAGTTCTGGTGGTGGGGCCCGCCGGCGGGCCGCGGTGGGGTCCGCCGGCGGCGCGGGGTCCGCCGGCCGGGCGTCAGGGCGGGAAGGGCATCTTGTTGACGGTGGTCAGCAAGGGGCTCTTGATCATGATCGGTTTCCCGGTGATGGTGAGGAGCGCGAAGGCGTCGATGGTCATGAGGCCCATCGTGGATTTGAGGGCGACGGCGCCCAGCCCCTCGGCGGTCAGGTTGCCCCGGCTGCGGATGTCGAGGTCGCCGCCGCTGGCCAGGGAGAGCTTGCGGCCCGCCTTCAGCGTCAGGTCTCCCCCGGCGTCCACCGAGACGTTCCCGCCGCCGGTGATGGCGATGGCGCCGTCGCTGTCGATGGTGATCTCGGTCCCGGTTCGATCCAGGTTGATCGTCAGTTTGCCGTCGCCGCTGGCCATGCGTACGCCGTTGCGGCCGGCGCGCCGGCTGAGCAGGTCGATCCGGTTGCCCTGCCGGTCGGAGAGGGTGTGCCGGGCGGCCTCGTTCCGGGGGCCGTCGTACAGCGGGACATCCTTCACCGGGGTCGGCTCGTCCACGCCGTTGTAGAGGCCGCCGACGACGTAGGGGTGGTCGAAGGCGCCGCGGTCGAACGCCACCAGCACCTCGTCGTTGACCTCCAGCGGGAAGATCCCGCCGCCCCCTTTGCCGCCCCACTGCGTCACCCGGGCCCAGTCGCTGACGTAGGTGTCGTCCAGCCAGGGGAAGCGGAGCTTCACCCGCCCCTGTCGGAGCGGGTCCGTCACGTCGTCGACGATCGCGATCGTCACGCCCGGCAGCCGCGACCCGGAGGCGGGGCCGCCGCCGCCGGAGGCCACTCCGTACAGCGACCGCCACTGCCGGCCGCTGACCGTCGCCGTGGTGCGGTACACCCCCTCGTCGAAGATGTGCTCGACGGAGGTGATGGTGTAGCGGCCGGTGAACCGGTCGCCGACCCCGTTCAGGAACACCGGGATGCCGGGACGCACCTTCGGGTTGCCGTGGACGCTGATCTCCAACTCGGCGAAGGAGGAGGCGATGTCGTCGGCGAGTGCCGCCGCGGCCCGTTCGGCGTCCGGATCCCGGTCCCGGGGGAGGTCCGCGTCCACCAGGGTGACGTCGGGGAACGCCCCCGCCGCGTCCGAGGGGGAGGTGCCGATCCCGAAGCGCTTCGTGGAGGGGTTGGCGACCGAGGCGACCACTTCCCGCTTCGTGGCCACGTTCCAGCCCCGTGCCTCCACTCCGCTCACCTGGTCCCCGGCGGTGACGGCCGCCCGCAGGTTCAGCACGTCGGAACCGGCGTGGAGCACCAGGGGGTTGGGGTCGGTGATCCCCTGCGGCGCGGGAGCGCCGGAGGCCGGCTTCGGGTCGATGAAGTGGAACCTCCCCTCGGCGTCGACGGACATGACGCGCTTGTTCTCCTCGGCGAGGCGGCCCAGGAAGTCCCAGTCGGTCTCGCCGGACTGGCTGATGAACTCGTACTCGCCGTCCGTGGCGTCGATCCGGCCGATCGGCACCCCGTTCTCCGAGGCCAACCGGCGGGCGATCGAGGCGGCGGTCTCCCCCCGGTACGCCTTCACCCGGCTGCGCCGCATCAGCCGGAAGCCGTGGTCGTACCCCCGGATGATCGTGAACGAGCCCGCGCCGTCGAAGTCGGTCTCCATGCCCGCCACCTCGCCGGTGAACAGCGGGTCGGCGATGCCCTGTCCGTCCGCGACCGGAGTGATCACCACGGGCGTGCCGAACTTCACCCCCAGCAGACCGAGGGCCGTGTAATGGGGGTCCCGGAAGACCAGCCGGAACGCCGCCGGCACTCCCGCGCCCTGGCTGACCCATCCCTCCACGAGTTCGGTGCCCTGGACGGAGCGGAGAGCCTTTCCCCCGACGGACACGTCCAGAACGCTGGAGAACGCCACCTCCGCCATCAGGTCCTCACCTCCCCGGCCGCCGGGAGCATCAGTTCCGAGCCGGGCGTCAGACGGGTCGGGTCGTCGATGTCGTTCGCCTCGGCGATGGCCCGCCAGGCCCCTGCCTCGCCGTACTCCCGCCAGGCCAGCGAGGGGAGGGAATCGCCCGCCACGACCCGGTGCACGCGCCGTGCGGTGAGGGCGCCCGAGGTCGGGTTCTGCCCCGCCGTCCGACCCGGGATCTCGTGCAGGGCCATCCGGCAGGTCGCCCGGATCGGCGTTCCGGTGGTCGAGAAGAGCGAGTAGGTGACATCGACCGAGGCGACGTAGGCGGTGAAGTGCACCGTCGAGAACGACCCCCATCGGAGCACCACCCACGGCGGCGACGGCTGCTGGGCCGCGATGCTCTCGGCCGTCACCTCGCAGCAGGCCAACAGCGCCTCCACCTTTTTGAGCACCGCGTCGTCGGTGGGGTCCTCCGAGTTGTCGAGGAAGATCTCCAGCGACAGTTCACGGGGGTCGGGCCCCATGAACTGCGGTATGGAGCCGTCGCGCACGGCCACCGTCGGAGTGGCCTTCCACTGGGCGCGCTGGCTCAGCGACAGCTGGGCCGGGTTGAAGTCGAAGGTGAACTCCTCGATGAGCCCCCCGGGGTTGGTGCCGACCCCCTTGGGCGGCTGGTGGATGGCGAGCGAGGCGCGGACCAGGCTCGCTCCCGCGCCGCGCGGTCCCATGGCCATGTCGGAGGGTGTCCCTTCGGTCGGTTGTCGCGGTGGATCGGTTGTCGCGGTGGATGCGTGCGTCGCTGCCGGTGGCACCGGCCGTCAGTCGGTGAACCCGTGGTGGGCGATCTCCAGCACCTCCACGGCCACCGAGTTGCCCTCCGGGTCGAAGTCGGGGCCCGTCCACCCCACCGGCAGGACGTCCAGCAGACCCCAGGTGACGATCTCGGTGCCGTTGGCCAGGAGGGCCGTGATCGCGCCCGTGGGGCGGACGATGCCGGTCTGGACGGAGGAGATCCACTTGGCGATCCGTGCGGAGTCCTCGGTCACCGGGCGGGTCAACCGGATCGTGGAGAAGGTGATCCGGGTGGGCAGCTGCCAGGCGTATCCGTTGTTGCCGCCCTCCTGGTACTGCTCGGTCTCCATCCGCACGGCCAGCCCGTCCACCTTGTTGAAGTCGCCCACGATGTCGCCGTCGATGGTCAGACGGAAGAACGGGGTGGTGGCGGGGTCCTGCAACACGGACATGGGACGGGCC
>NZ_VKHS01000026.1 GCF_014141525.1 Streptomyces calidiresistens | reverse complement strand
TTTGATGGGGTAAGGCTCCCTGTAGACGACGGGGTTGATAGGCCGGAGATGGAAGCCCTGTGAGGGGTGGAGTTGACCGGTACTAATAAGCCGAGGGCTTGTCCTCAGGTGCTCGCGTCCACTGTGTTGGTTCTGAAACCACAACCCGCCACCGGCCTCCTTTGTTGGTGGTTGGTGGGTCCGGTTGGTGTGTGTTTCGCAGTGTTTCGGTGGTCATGGCGAAGGGGAAACGCCCGGTTACATTCCGAACCCGGAAGCTAAGCCTTTCAGCGCCGATGGTACTGCACGGGGGACCGTGTGGGAGAGTAGGTCGCCGCCGAACAATTGCCCCAATAGCTCAGTCGGCAGAGCGTCTCCATGGTAAGGAGAAGGTCAACGGTTCGATTCCGTTTTGGGGCTCCGAAACAAAAGGCCCCCGCCATTCGGCGGGGGCCTTTTCGTGTTCCGGCTCGTTTTCGGGGCACGATACCGCCGGCGAAACGATGTGGCCGCCGGGGGGATGTTCTCCCCTCCCCGGCGGCCACTCGGCCCCATCGAATCCCCTCAGTCCTCCGGCACGCGCAGGGTGAGGATCGCCATGTCATCGGAGGGGGAGTCGGCGGCGAAGCGCTCGACGGCCCGCAGCACCCGGGCCGCCACGGCACCGGCCGTCAGGCCGGTGCAGCCGCCCAGGACTTCGGCCAGACCGTCGTCGCCCAGCATCCGGGTGCCCTCCCGACGCTCGGTCACCCCATCGGTCACGCACAGCAGGACGTCGCCCGGTTCGAGAAGGAACTCCTCCTCGAACAATTCCAGATCCTCGATGACCCCCAGCAGCGGCTGGGGTTCGGCGGCAGCCGTCACGTGGCCGTTCTGCTTCAGCCGCAGGGGCAGCGGATGCCCCGCGCACACCATCTTCAGCAGCGCACCGCCCTCCGGACGCGGCCACAGCTCGCCGTAGAGGAGGGTCAGGAAGCGGGCCCGACTCCCCTCCTCCAGGATCGCCGTGTTGAGACGTTCGAGCACCGCGGGTCCGCCCAGGCCCTCGCGGGCGAGCAGGCGCAGGGCGTGACGGGCCAGACCCGTCACGGCCGCGGCTTCCGGCCCGGTGCCGCAGACGTCACCGATGGCGAATCCGAAGGCGCCCTCCCGGATGGGGAAGAGGTCGTAGAAGTCGCCGCCGACCTCGTTGCCCTCACCGGCGGCGCGGTAGATGACCTCCACCTCGACGCCCTCGATCTCGGGCAGCTCCGGGGGCAGCAGGCTGCGCTGGAGGGACTGGCTGATGGTCGTGCGCTCCCGGTACAGCCGGGCGTTGTCCAGGGCCAGGGCCGCCCGGCGGGAGAGGTCCTCGGCCAGCTCCAGCGTCTCCTGACGGAACCGCTCGTCGGTCTGGCGGCCGAGCACCAGCAGGCCGATGACCCGGTTGCGGGCCAGCAGCGGGAGCACGACGGTTTCCCCACCGACCGCCGCCGCGGTGGCCACCAGGGGCACCTCCCCGCCGGGCTGGCGGAGACCTCCCAGGGCCAGGCGGCGCAGCGAGGAGCGCAGTGCGGTGTTGTGCGCGGCGTCGGCGGGAGCGCTCCAGGGGCGCACGCCGAGGCGGGCGTCGGGGTCCGGCGGCTGCACCCGCTGCAGCAGCGACTTGATGCCGTCGATGCGCTCCTCGTCCTCGTGCAGGACGTAGGAGAGCACGGGGTCGGCGTCGGCCTCCGGCATCGTGTAGACGGCACACCAGTTGGCCAGGTTGGGGACGGTCATCTGGGCCATCAGGGCCAGGGTCTGGTCGGGGTCCAGGGTGCCCGCCAGCAGTTCGGAGGCCTCCACCAGGAACGACAGGGAGCCCCGGCGCAGCCGCTCCAGCTCGGTGAGCCGGGCCGACTCGACCGCCAGCGCGATCCGGTCGGCGGCGAACTGCAGACGCAGCGCCTCCTCGTTGCCGTAGCGGCCCGGCGTCTCGGAGGCGACGCCGAGCGAGCCCGTCAACCGGCCCTCGACCTTCAGCGGTACGGTGACCACCGAGTGCATGCCGGTGCCCGAGAGCAGTGGCACGGCGCCGGGGACGGCCGCCAGGTCCTCGTGGACGGCGGGCATCCGGGCCGAACCGTAGCGGCCGCTCGCGGTCTCCACGGGGACCCGGGCGAACCGCTGTCGTGCGGAGGGAAGGCCGGTGGAGGCGCGGACCTCGAGCTCGGTCTCGTCATCGGTGGCGAGCAGCAGGTAGGCAGCGTCGCCGTCCAACATGTCGCGGGCGCGTTCGACGGTGCGCTGGAGCAGCCCGTCGAGGTCGTCGGGGGCGGAGGAGCCGAGCAGGCCCTCCAGGGGGTCGCCACCGGCGCCCTCGCCGTGCTCTCCGTGGACCACGGGGCCGCGCAGCGGACTCTGCAGGACCGCGCGCTCCCGGTCGCGCACCAGCAGGCAGACCGTGGAGGGCTCGCCGCTCGCGTCGCGGATGCGCAGATGACAGGCGTAGACGGGGACGGTGCGGCCGTCTGCGGCGCGCAGGCCGTAGCTGCCCTCCCATCGGGAGAGCCGCAGTGCCTCGGCGATGCCGGTGCCGGTGCCGGGGGTGTGCGGCCAGGCCGCGAGATCGGTGAGCGGTTTGCCGATGACCTGGTCGGCGGTGTAGGCGAAGAGTGCCTCGGCGTCCTCGTTCCACGAGGTGATCGTGTCGTTGCGGTCCACCTGGACCACGGCCACCCGGACCCGGCTGTCGCTGAGGGGCAGCTGGTCGTCCGGCAACACGGGGCCGGCGGAACGGGTGCCGACCGGCTGCGCGGGCTCCTCGAGCCGGAACCACACGCGCTTGTCGGAGGAGGTGTACTCCACGCCCCAGCCGGCGGAGAGGACGGCGCAGAGCATCAGACCCCGACCGCCCTCGCTGTCCGGGTCCGGTGTGCCGCGCCGGGTGGGTACGAACGGAAGTTCCCTTTCCGGGTGACGGTCGACGACCTCCACCCGGACGCCGGAATCGTCGCGCAGGCAGAGCACGTCGGCGCTGGTCCCCGCGTGGATCACGGCGTTGGTGACCAGCTCGCTGGTGAGCACCACGGCGTCGTCGATCAGCTCCGCCAGCCCCCAACCCTGCAGGGTGTCCCGCACGAAGCCCCGCGCCGTGGCGACGGAACGCCCGACCGGCTCGAAGGTGGCCGCAGCTCGCGCGGTGATCACGTCACTCCCCCAATGGCTGTCTCGGTCCCGGCGGCCCACACGGGCGGCCGGATGCCAGGTTACTGACGTCCACCGGCACCCCGGGCGGCACATCCACCGAATTCCCCCGGACCGGGAGGTCCCGGGTGTGCGATGCTGCCGAACTGTTATCGCCCCGTCGGTGTGGAGTGAAACACTGGGGGGAGTCCGGGGGACCGGCCGGACAACGAGCATCGCCGACCCTGTGGGAGGGACACAGTGGTGTCTGACGGAGCACACGCACGCGTTGGGACACGCGTGCGCAGGGGGAAGCCGCGAGCGGGGGCGACGGTGGAAGTCGATGCCGTCGCCCTGAACCGGCTCCTCTCGGCTCTGGTCTCGATGCGGGACGGCAATTTCCGTCGCCGGCTGACCGTCGCGGGGGACGGCCCCATGGCGGAGCTGGCGGCGGTCTACAACGACGTCGCGGACCGCAACCTGCATCTCACCGGTCAGCTGGCCCGGGTGCGCCGCGTCGTGGGCCGCGAGGGCAAGCTCATCGAGCGGATGGAGGCGGGGCCCTGCGAGGGGGCCTGGGCCAAGGCCATCGACGACGCCAACGATCTCGTGGAGGACCTGGTGCGCCCGGTCTCCGAGGTCGGCCGGGTGCTCAGCGCCGTCGCCGAGGGCGACCTCACGCAGCGGATGGACCTGCGGGCCGGTGCCACCGGCGGCGGGCGGGCGCTGCGCGGGGAGTTCCTGCGGGTGGGCCGGACGGTGAACGGGCTGGTGGACCAGCTGTCCACCTTCACCGACGAGATCACCAGCCTCGCGAGTGAGGTCGGCACCCGCGGCAAGCTCGGCGGCCAGGCCAAGGACCGCGGGTTGTCGGGCAGCTGGAAGGACCTGACCGATTCGGTCAACACGATGGCGCACCGGCTGACCGCACAGGTGCGCAACATCGCCCAGGTGACGACGGCGGTGGCCAACGGCGACCTGTCGCAGAAGGTCACCGTGCACGTCGAGGGCGAGATGCTGGAGCTGAAGAACACCGTCAACCGGATGGTGGACCAGCTCTCGTCCTTCCAGTCGGAGGTCACCCGGGTCGCCCGGGAGGTCGGTACCGAGGGCCAGCTGGGCGGCCAGGCGAAGGTGGAGGGCGTCGGCGGGGTCTGGAAGGACCTGACCGACTCGGTCAACACGATGGCGAGCAACCTGACCGCGCAGGTCCGGGAGATCGCCCAGGTGACGACGGCGGTCGCGCACGGCGACCTCTCCCAGCAGATCACCGTCACCGCCCGCGGCGAGGTCGCCCAGTTGGCCGAGACCATCAACGCGATGACCGAGACGCTGCGCACCTTCGCGGACGAGGTCACCCGTGCCGCCAGCGAGGTGGGTACCGAGGGGCGGCTGGGCGGTCAGGCCCGGGTCCAGGGCGTCTCCGGCACGTGGAAGGACCTCACCGACTCGGTCAACAACGCCTTCCGCAACCTGACCGCGCAGGTCCGGGACATCGCGCAGGTGACGACGGCGGTGGCCAACGGTGATCTGACGCAGAAGGTCACGGTGGACGTGGCCGGGGAGATGCTGGAGCTGAAGAACACCGTCAACAAGATGGTGGACCAGCTGTCGTCGTTCCAGTTCGAGGTCACCCGGGTCGCCCGGGAGATCGGTGACGAGGGTGTCCTCGGCGGTCAGGCGTCGGTGCAGGGGGTCGACGGTTCCTGGAAGGACCTGACGGACTCCGTCAACACGGCCTTCCGCAACCTCACCGGTCAGGTCCGCAACATCGCGCAGGTGACGACGGCGGTGGCCAACGGTGATCTGACGCAGAAGGTCACGGTGGACGTGGCCGGGGAGATGCTGGAGCTGAAGAACACCGTCAACAAGATGGTGAACCAGCTCTCCTCGTTCGCCGAGCAGGTGACCCGGGTGGCGCGCGAGGTGGGCATCGAGGGCCGGCTGGGCGGTCAGGCCGAGGTGCAGGATGTCTCCGGCACCTGGAAGCAGCTCACCGACTCGGTGAACTTCATGGCGTTGAACCTGACCGATCAGGTGCGCGGTATCGCCCAGGTGACGACGGCCGTGGCGCGGGGCGACCTGTCGCAGAAGATCACGGTGCCGGCGCGCGGCGAGATCCTGGAGTTGAAGAGCACCATCAACACGATGGTCGACCAGTTGTCGGCCTTCGCCGACCAGGTCACCGGGGTGGCCCGCGAGGTGGGTACCGAGGGACGCCTCGGCGGCCAGGCGCAGGTGCCGGGCGTGGCGGGGGTCTGGCGGGAGCTGACCGACTCCGTCAACGGCATGGCGAACAACCTGACCGACCAGGTGCGGAACATCGCCCAGGTGGCCACCGCGGTGGCGCGGGGCGACCTGTCGCAGAAGATCACGGTGGAGGCCCGGGGCGAGATCCTGGAGCTGAAGGAAGTCCTCAACACGATGGTCGACCAGCTGTCGTCCTTCGCCGAGCAGGTCACGCGGGTGGCGCGCGAGGTGGGGACCGAGGGGCAGCTGGGCGGTCAGGCGGAGGTGCGCGGGGTCTCCGGCACCTGGAAGGACCTGACCGAGTCGGTGAACAACATGGCGAACAACCTGACCCTCCAGGTCAGGAACATCGCCGAGGTCACCACGGCGGTCGCGCGCGGCGACCTGTCCAAGAAGATCACCGTCCCGGCCCGGGGCGAGATCCTCGAACTGGTCACCACCGTCAACACGATGGTGGACCAGCTGTCGTCCTTCGCCGAGCAGGTCACGCGGGTGGCGCGCGAGGTGGGGACCGAGGGCCGGCTGGGCGGTCAGGCGGAGGTGCGCGGGGTCTCCGGCACC
Source organism: Streptomyces calidiresistens (assembly GCF_014141525.1). Lineage (GTDB taxonomy): Bacteria > Actinomycetota > Actinomycetes > Streptomycetales > Streptomycetaceae > Streptomyces > Streptomyces calidiresistens. Next base: position 13,058 of record NZ_VKHS01000026.1, on the reverse strand, counting down.
TGGAAGGACCTGACCGACAACGTCAACCTCATGGCCCGCAACCTGACCGGCCAGGTCCGCAACATCTCCGCGGTGGCCACCGCCGTCGCCAACGGTGACCTGACCAAGCAGGTGACGGTCGAGGCCAGCGGTGAGGTCGCCCAACTGGCCGATGCGGTCAACACCATGGTGACGACCCTGTCGTCCTTCGCGGACGAGGTCACCCGGGTCGCCCGGGAGGTGGGAACCGAGGGGATGCTGGGGGGTCAGGCCCGACTGCCCGGTGTCTCCGGCATGTGGCGCGACCTGACCGAGTCCGTGAACAACATGGCCAGCAACCTGACCGGCCAGGTGCGGAACATCGCCATGGTGACCACGGCCATCGCCCGCGGTGACCTGACGAAGAAGATCGACATCGAGGCGCGCGGGGAGATCCTGGAGCTGAAGACGACCATCAACACGATGGTCGATCAGCTGTCCTCCTTCGCGGACCAGGTCACCCGGGTGGCGCGCGAGGTGGGCACCGAGGGACAGCTCGGCGGCCAGGCCCGGGTGCGGGACGTCGCGGGCACCTGGAAGGAACTCACCGACTCGGTGAACGAGATGGCGGGCAACCTGACCCGTCAGGTGCGCAGCATCGCCAGGGTGGCGACCGCGGTGACCCGCGGCGACCACACGGTCCGGGTGGAGGCGGAGGCCGCCGGGGAGATCCTGGAGCTGCAGGACACGATCAACACGATGATCGGCAACCTGCGCGAGACCACCATGACCAACAAGGAGCAGGACTGGCTCAAGGGCAACCTGGCCCGCATCTCCAACCTCATGCAGGGTCGCCGCGAGCTGAGGGACGTGGCCGAACTCATCATGAGCGAGCTGGCCCCGGCCGTTTCCGCCCCGCACGGCGCGTTCTACCTGGCGGCCCCGTCCTCCGGGGAGTCGGAGGTGGTCGCCGGACCGGGCGAGGACGGGAACTACGAGCTGAGGCTGCTGAGCGCCTACGGCTACGCCGCGGACACCATGCCGACCTCCTTCAGGCCGGGGGAGGCGCTGATCGGCACCGCCGCCCGGCAGCGGCGCATGATCTCCGCCGGACGCACCCCCGAGGGCTACCTGAAGATCTCCTCCGGTCTGGGGGAGGCGCAGCCGGCGCACGTGGTGGTGATCCCGGTCCTCTTCGAGGGCACGGTGCTCGGCGTGGTCGAGCTGGCGTCGTTCCAGGAGTTCACCCCGATCCAGCTCGACTTCCTCTCCCAGATGGCGGAGATGATCGCCACCAGCGTCAACACCATCTCGGTCAACACCCGTACCGAGATGTTGCTGCGGCAGTCGCAGAAGCTGGCCGACGAGTTGAAGGACCGCTCGGCCGAGCTGGAGCGTCAGCAGCAGGCGCTGCAGGCCTCCAACGAGCAGCTCAAGGACAAGGCCGACCAGCTCGCGGAGACCAACCGCGACATCGAGGTGAAGAACTCGGCGATCGAGCAGGCCCGTCAGGTGCTCGAGGAGCGCGCGGAGCAGTTGGCGCTCTCCATGCGCTACAAGTCGGAGTTCCTGGCGAACATGTCGCACGAGTTGCGCACCCCGTTGAACTCCCTGCTGATCCTCGCCAAGCTGCTCGCCGACAACGCCGAGGGCAACCTCAGCGGCAAGCAGGTGGAGTTCGCCGAGACCATCCACAACGCCGGTTCGGACCTGCTCCAGCTGATCAACGACATCCTCGACCTCTCGAAGGTCGAGGCGGGCAAGATGGACGTCAGTCCGACCAGGATCGCCCTGGTGCAACTGGTGGACTACATCGAGGCGTCGGTCCGGCCCCTGACCGCCGAGAAGAACCTGGAGTTCTCGGTGCGGGTCTCCCCGGAGCTGCCCGCCACCCTCCACACCGACGAGCAGCGGCTGCTGCAGGTGTTGCGGAACCTGCTGGGCAACGCGGTGAAGTTCACCGAGCACGGCTCGGTGGAGCTGGTGATCCGGCCCGCCGGCCGGGACGTGCCGCCGGAGATCCGGGAGCAGGTGGCGCGCAGCGGCGCGCTGGCCACGCCGGACGCGCCGATGGTGGCCTTCGCGGTCACCGACACCGGCATCGGCATCGCCCCGAGCAAGATGCGGGTCATCTTCGAGGCGTTCAAGCAGGCGGACGGGACCACCAGCCGCAAGTACGGCGGCACCGGCCTGGGCCTGTCCATCAGTCGGGAGATCGCCCGCCTGCTGGGCGGGGAGATCCACGCGGCCAGCGAACCCGGCCGCGGTTCCACCTTCACGCTCTACCTGCCCCTGCAGCCCACCCGGCTGCCCCCGCCGGGCTACGGTGAGACGGTCGGTGGGACGTTGGCCCCCTCCGCGGAGGCGCAGGCCGCCGGAGCGCTCCCCGCGCTGCCCGCGGGCACCACCGAGCAGGTCGGTGAGCCGGACGCCGGGGCGGAGGGGACGGCCGAGGGGACGGCCGGGGAGACCCCGGTGGAGGGGATCGTGCACCCGCCGGTGGCGGTGCCGGGGCCGTCCGGTGTCCGGGAGGCCGCCGGGTCGGCCGCGGAACGGGCGGCGGAGCAGCTCACGCTGCGCAGGCGCAGCCGATTCCTCAACGGCCGGGACCGGGAACAGGGCGAGGTCGACGGGCCGACGGGGACCGGGATCGGGGAGCGTCCCGGCGCCTCCGCGGACCGGGGGCCGTCCTTCGACAACGAGAAGGTCCTCATCGTCGACGACGACGTGCGCAACGTCTTCGCGCTGACCAGCGTCCTCGAGCAGCGCGGGCTGCGGGTCCTGTACGCCGAGAACGGGCGGGAGGGCATCGAGGTGCTGGAGGCCAACGAGGACGTGGTGCTCGTCCTGATGGACATCATGATGCCGGAGATGGACGGGTACGCCACGACCTCCGCGATCCGACGGATGCCGCAGTTCTCCGGCCTGCCGATCATCGCCCTCACGGCCAAGGCGATGCGCGGCGACCGGGAGAAGAGCATCGAGTCCGGGGCCTCCGACTACGTCACCAAGCCGGTGGACACCGACCACCTGCTGGAGCTGATGCGGCGATGGATGAGCGGCGAGGGCGGCCCGGTCGGGAAGAGCGGCGACTGACCCCCGTTCCGGGTCCGTTGGAGAAAACGGTGAACGACCGGGCGTCGACGGGAACTCCCGCCGGCGCCGGGTCGTTCACCCCCGGGGGATCGCCCTCCACCCCTCGATCGGTGACACCGCGGTGACCGGGTGTGTCCGGGTAGGGGAGTGCCGCTACCATGTGCGGCACGACAGAGGTGGCTCACCGGAGCCGCCATCGGGGGCGGTACGGGCCATACCGCCCGGGCGGAGGAGGACAGGCCATGGTTCAGAAGGCCAAAATCCTCCTGGTGGACGATCGGCCGGAGAATCTGCTGGCGCTGGAGGCCATCCTCTCGGCGCTCGATCAGACCCTGGTCCGGGCGTCCTCCGGGGAGGAGGCGCTCAAAGCGCTGCTCACGGACGACTTCGCCGTGATTCTGTTGGATGTCCAGATGCCCGGCATGGACGGCTTCGAGACGGCCGCCCACGCCCACATCAAGCGCCGGGAGCGCACCCGTGACATCCCGATCATCTTCCTGACGGCCATCAACCACGGGCCGCACCACACGTTCCGGGGCTACGCGGCCGGGGCGGTGGACTACATCTCCAAGCCCTTCGACCCGTGGGTGCTGCGCGCGAAGGTCAACGTCTTCGTGGACCTGTACCAGAAGAACGTGCAGTTGGCCGAGCAGGCCCGGCTCCTCGGCGAGGGACTGGACGACGAGTTGGGTGACGCAGGCGCCTCCCGTCGCCTGCTGCCCGAGTTGTCCGGACTGCTGGCCTCGGTGGAGGAGCAGGCCGAGGCACTGGGGCGGGAGGTGGCCGAGAACGGCAGTCCGGCGGTCGCCTCCGGCATGGGGCACCTGGAGCGGCGGATCGCGGGACTGCGCCGGGCGCTGGACGCCCTGGACCCGGTGGCCTCCGCCCCCTCCTCCGTCGTGGAGTGAGCCGGGGCGGGCCCGCCGGCCCGCCCCGGCTCACGCCTTCTCCCGCGTCGGCGGGGGGATTTCGGCCCCGGGGTCCCCTGCCGGCCGTTTCCCCGGCGCGCTCCCCGGGCGCGGGTCCGACCTCCGTGCCCCTGGGGCCCGACACCGGTAACCTCGTCCCCATGGCCTCCGGTACGTCTCGCAACAGCTCTCGGAGCACGCGCGCCGGAGGGCGCGCGGGCGGGACCCCCGCCAAAAAGGCCGCCTCCGCGAAAAAGGCCGCCGCGCGGCCCGCGGCCCGCTCCCGACCCGCCGCGAAGAAGAAGCCCCCGGCCCGCAACCCGCTGTACCGGGTGCTGCGCGCGGTGTGGTTGGGCATCGCCCACTCGGTGGGCGCCATGTTCCGAGGGGTGGGGAACAGCACCCGCGGTCTGGATCCGGCCCATCGCAAGGACGGACTGGCGCTGTTGCTGATGGGTGCCGCGCTGGTGGTGGCCGCCGGTACCTGGTCCCACCCCGAGGGGCTGCTGGGGGAGTGGGTGACCCTGCTGGTCACCGGTGCCCTGGGGCGGCTGGACCTGATCTTCCCCCTGTTGTTGTTCTTCGTCGCGGTCCGGCTCATCCGGCACCCGGAGAAACCGGAGGCCAACGGTCGCATCGTGATCGGTCTCGGCGCGCTGGTGGTGGGCGTGCTGGGGTTGGTGCACCTGGCGGCGGGTGCCCCCGGTCGGGCCGCCGGCGCGCAGGCGCTGCGCGACGCCGGGGGACTGATCGGCTGGCTCGCCTCCCGGCCGTTGATCTTCCTGGTGGGCGAGTCGCTCGCGGTGCCGCTGCTGGTGCTGGTCACCGTCTTCGGCCTGTTGGTGGTCACCGCCACGCCGGTGAACGCGATTCCGCGCCGGCTGCGGGAGGGCGCGGTCCGTCTCGGGCTGCTCGAACCGCGCGAGGACGGCGAGCGGGTGCGGATGGACAAGCCCACCGACTCCTACGACGAGGTGGTCGCCGTCGAGGAGGCGGCCGAACGGGTCCGGGGCACCGGCCGGCGCGGGCGGGGGGAGGTGCCCGCCGCGCGCGGGTCCGCCGACACCGGTGGTCGGGGGCGCGGGGGGCGTCGTCGGCGTTCCCGTCCCGAGGGCGAGGACGAGGCGATCGACAGCGCCGCCGCCACCGCCGCGGCGCTGGACGGAGCGGTGCTGCACGGGGTGCAGCCCTCGCCCGTGGTCGCCGACATCAGCAGCCGGGTGTCCATGCGGCGCGGCGATCCCGCCGGGGCCCGTGTCGAGCCCGTGGCGGCGGAGGCCGTGCAGGCCGTCGCCGCGTCGCCCCCGGAGGCCCCCGGGAGCGCGGGCGGTACGGTGCCCGACCTCACCAAGCGGGCCCCGGAGCCGACGGGTCCGCTGCCGCCCCGTGCCGAGCAACTGCAGCTCTCCGGTGACATCACCTATTCGCTGCCCGCGTTGGACCTGTTGACCCGGGGTGGGCCGGGCCGTACCCGCAGCCCCGCCAACGACGCGGTGGTGGAGTCCCTGAGCACCGTCTTCTCGGAGTTCAAGGTGGACGCCCGGGTGACCGGTTTCACCCGCGGCCCCACGGTCACCCGCTACGAGGTGGAGTTGGGCCCGGCGGTGAAGGTGGAGAAGATCACCGCGCTGACCAAGAACATCGCCTACGCGGTGGCCAGTCCCGACGTGCGGATCATCAGCCCGATCCCCGGCAAGTCCGCGGTGGGCATCGAGATCCCCAACACCGACCGGGAGATGGTCAACCTCGGGGACGTGCTGCGCACCGCCGCCGCGTCGGAGGAGGACCATCCGCTGCTGGTGGGGCTGGGCAAGGACGTGGAGGGCGGATACGTGACCGCCAACCTGGCGGCGATGCCGCACGTCCTGGTCGCCGGCGCCACCGGTTCCGGCAAGTCCTCGAACATCAACTGCCTGATCACCTCGGTGATGATGCGTGCCACCCCGGAGGACGTGCGACTGGTCCTGGTGGACCCCAAACGGGTGGAGCTGACCGCCTACGAGGGCATCCCGCACCTCATCACGCCGATCATCACCAACCCCAAGAAGGCGGCCGAGGCCCTGCAGTGGGTCGTGCGCGAGATGGATCTGCGCTACGACGACCTGGCGGCCTACGGCTTCCGGCACATCGACGACTTCAACGCCGCCGTCCGAGCCGGGGAGGTGGAGGCCCCCCACGGGGTGGACCGCGAGCCGACCCCCTACCCGTACCTGTTGGTGATCGTCGACGAGTTGGCCGACCTGATGATGGTCGCGCCGCGTGACGTGGAGGACGCGATCGTCCGCATCACCCAGCTCGCCCGGGCCGCCGGTATCCACCTGGTGCTCGCCACCCAGCGGCCGAGCGTGGACGTGGTCACCGGCCTGATCAAGGCCAACGTGCCCTCCCGGTTGGCGTTCGCCACCTCCTCCCTGGCGGACAGTCGGGTGATCCTGGATCAGCCGGGCGCGGAGAAGCTGATCGGCAAGGGCGACGGGCTCTTCCTGCCGATGGGGGCGAACAAGCCGACCCGTATGCAGGGCGCGTTCGTGTCCGAGAAGGAGGTCGCGGCGGTCGTCGCCCACTGCAAGAAGCAGATGGAGCCGGTGTTCCGTGAGGACGTGACGGCCGGTCAGGGCGGGAAGCGGGAGATCGACGAGGAGATCGGCGACGACCTGGACCTGTTGTGCCAGGCCGCGGAGCTGGTGGTCTCGACGCAGTTCGGCTCCACCTCGATGCTGCAGCGCAAGCTGCGCGTGGGGTTCGCCAAGGCGGGTCGGTTGATGGACCTGATGGAGTCCCGCGGGGTGGTGGGGCCCAGCGAGGGTTCCAAGGCCCGGGACGTGCTGGTCAAGCCCGACGAACTCGAGGGTGTACTGGGGCGCATTCGTGGGGAGACCGCTGAGTGACGGATGGGGTGTCCCTCCCGCTCGCCGCGCGCGACGACCTCCGGGTCATCCCCCGTGATCGCGTTCGATAACGATCGGCGAACGGTGTCCGACCGCGGCCGGAAGAGGTGGGGCCAACCGGCCCCTGTGTCCTTCCGGCACCCTAGACTTGACTTCCACAGCACACGGTTTTCACGCTCGAAAGGCGCTCCCGTGTCCCAAGGCAACGCTTCGGCCGAGGACCGCCCCTCCGTCGGCCGCACACTTCAGAAGGCGCGCCTCGACTCCGGTTTGACCGTGGAGGAGATCAGCGCCACGACCCGGGTTCGGGCGCCCATCATCCAGGCCATCGAGCAGGACGACTTCTCCCGCTGCGGTGGCGACGTCTACGCGCGCGGGCATCTGCGCACCCTGGCGCGGGCCGTCGGCCTGCCACCGGACGACCTCGTCGCCCGGTTCAACGCCGAGCGCGGCACACCGCCCGCCCTGCCCCCGGCCGCCCCGGTCTTCGAGGCGGAGCGCATCCGTCCCGAGCCGCGGCGTCCCAACTGGACGGCGGCCATGGTCGCGGCGATCGTCGCCGTGGTCGGGTTCGTCGGCTTCAACGCCCTCAACGGTGACGAGCGGGCCACCGGTACCCCCGAGGCCGCCGGCGAGGACACCGACGCCGGCGCGGAGCACGAGGCGGGCGACGAGCCCGGGTCCGACTCCGCCGGCGGGCCCACCGACGACGCCTCGGACGAGGGGACCGACGGGGCGGACGCCCCGGGCGACGAGGACGCCGACGAAGCGGTCGCCGGCGCCCCCGCGGACCGGGTGACCGTCCGCATCGTCGCCTCCGGCCGCAGCTGGATCTCGGTTCGTGACGTCAACGGCCAGCAGCTCTTCGAGGGCGAGCTGGAGGACGGTGACTCCGAGACCTTCACCGACGACGAGCGGATCGATCTGATCACCGGCAACGCCGGGGCGATCGAGCTGTACGTCAACGGCCGGCACATTCCCGAGGTCGGGGGTTCCGGAGAGGTGCAGCGGCTCAGTTTCACCAAGGGGGACCCGGAGGAGGGCTGAGGTCCCGTCGGGCCCCGGCCCCCTCCCGCTGCTTCCACCGCCGTGCCCACCGGGCCCGCTCCGACCGGAGCGGGCCCGGAGTCGTTGGCCCCCTTCCGGGGGCCGTCGGTCGGTCGCCCCGCGGCCCCCGGGCGGTGCCTCCCGTGCGAAGCGGGGTGCCCGGGACGAAGTACGCTGAGAGCATGTCTGAACGCCGCACCGTCGCCCTGGTCACGCTGGGCTGTGCCCGCAACGAGGTGGACTCCGAGGAACTGGCGGGCCGCCTGGCCGCGGACGGCTGGGACCTCGTAGAGGACGCCGCCGAGGCCGACGTGGCGGTCGTCAACACCTGCGGGTTCGTCGAGGCTGCCAAGAAGGACTCGGTGGACGCCCTCCTGGAGGCCAACGACCTCAAGGCCGCCGGCGGGCGCACCCGGGCCGTGGTCGCCGTGGGCTGCATGGCGGAGCGCTACGGTCGGGAACTCGCCGCGGCGCTGCCGGAGGCCGACGGGGTGCTCGGCTTCGACGACTACGCCGACATCTCCGACCGCCTGGGCACCATTCTCGGCGGTGGCGAGCACGTTCCCCACGTCCCGCGCGACCGGCGCAAGCTGCTGCCGCTCGCCCCCACCGCCCGACAGGACGCGGCGGGTGCCGTCGCCGTGCCCGGCCACGGGGACACCCCGACCGCGCCGGGTGCCGGTGCCCCCGCGGATCTTCCGGCGGGGGTCGCGCCCGCCTCCGGTCCGCGTCCGCCGCTGCGCCGGCGGCTCGGCTCCGGCCCGGTCGCCTCCGTGAAACTCGCCTCCGGCTGCGACCGCCGCTGCTCGTTCTGCGCCATCCCCTCGTTCCGGGGCTCCTTCATCTCCCGCCGTCCCTCCGACGTGCTCAACGAGGCGCGCTGGCTCGCGGACGAGGGGGTGCGGGAGATCATGCTGGTCTCCGAGAACAACACCTCCTACGGCAAGGACCTGGGCGACATCCGGCTGCTGGAGTCGCTGCTGCCGGAGCTGGCGGCGGTGGACGGCCTCGAGCGCATCCGGGTCAGTTACCTGCAGCCCGCGGAGATGCGTCCGGGCCTGATCGACGTGCTGACCGGTACCGGGAAGGTCGCCCCCTACTTCGACCTGTCCTTCCAGCACTCCGCCCCCGGCGTGTTGCGCGCGATGCGGCGCTTCGGCGACACCGACCGCTTCCTGGAACTGCTGGACACCATCCGTTCCCGGGCTCCCGAGGCCGGCGTGCGCTCCAACTTCATCGTCGGTTTCCCCGGCGAGAGCGAGGCGGACCTGGCGGAGTTGGAGCGTTTCCTGTCCGCCGCGCGGCTGGACGCCATCGGTGTCTTCGGCTATTCGGACGAGGAGGGTACCGAGGCCGCCGACTACACCGACAAGAACCCCCCGGAGGTCGTCGCCGAGCGGGTGGAGCGCGTCACCCGGCTGGCCGAGGAACTGACCGCCCAGCGTGCGGAGGAGCGGGTCGGGGAGCGGGTCGTGGTGATGGTCGAGAGCCTCGGTACCGAGGATGACGACCCCGACGGCGAGCCGGTCGCCATCGGTCGTGGTGCCCACCAGGCGCCGGAGACCGACGGCCAGACGGTGCTGGTCGGCGAGGGCGTGGAGGATCTTGCGCCGGGCGTGTTCGTCGTCGCGGAGGTGGTCGGCACCGAGGGCGTGGACCTGGTCGCCGAACTCTCCCCGGCCGATGTCGCCGGAGCCCCCGAGCCGGCCGGATCCGCCGTCGGGGGGCGCTGATGAGAGGTGCCTCCGCCGCGGCGGGCGGCGCCGCCCGACCCGCCCCGCGAGGGGCGACCGGGACCGCCGGTCTGTGGAACATCGCCAACATCCTCACCATGATCAGGCTGGCGCTCGTGCCGGGCTTCGTGGCACTGATGTTCGTGGGCGGCGGGGACGACCCGGCATGGCGCTCCCTGGCCTGGGCGGCCTTCACGATCGCCATGATCACCGACCTCTTCGACGGCGAACTGGCCCGGCGCCACGACCTGGTCACCGACTTCGGGAAGATCGCCGACCCCATCGCCGACAAGGCGATCATGGGCGCGGCGCTCGTCTGCCTCTCCGTCCTGGGGGACCTGCCCTGGTGGGTCACGGTGGTGATCCTCGCCCGTGAGCTGGGGATCACCCTGATGCGTTTCTGGGTGATCCGCTACGGCGTCATGCCCGCCGGCAGGGGCGGCAAGCTCAAGACCCTCACCCAGGGCGTGGGCGTGGGCATGTACATCCTGGTGCTCACCGGACCCCTGGCCACCCTGCGGTGGTGGGTCATGGCCGCGGCCGTCGTCCTGACCGTGGCCACCGGGCTGGACTACCTGCGTCAGGCCATCGCCCTGCGTCGAGCCGGTTCCGCCGGGCAGAAGAGCGGGGACGGCCGGGCCCGGGCCCGGCACGAGGGAGAGTGAGAGGACACCAGCACGTGAGCGGAACCCCGTCCGAGCCGGCGGACGACGAGATGCGCGGCGGGAGCACCGGGGCGGTCCGGGAGGACTCCCGACCCGCCCCGGTGGACTGTCCCCCCGAACGGTCCACCGAGCCGCCCCCCGCCCCGGAGGCGGAGGAACCGGCGGCGCGTCTGTTGTGGCTGCTGCGCCGACGCGGGGAGACCGTGGCCGCGGCCGAGTCCCTCACCGGCGGGCTGGTCGCCGCGGCGCTGACCGACGCGCCCGGCTCCTCCGCCGCCTTCCTGGGGTCCGTCACCGCCTATGCCACCGCCGTCAAGGAGCGGGTGCTGGGCGTCGACGGCGCCCTCCTCGAGGAGCGAGGGGCGGTGGATCCCGAGGTGGCCCGTCGGATGGCGCTCGGGGTGCGCGACCTGATGGGCGCCGACTGGGGCGTCGCCACCACCGGCGTGGCCGGTCCCGACCCCCAGGACGGACATCCGCCCGGGACCGTGTTCATCGCCGTGGCGGGCCCCGGGGCCACGCGCCCGGTGGCCCGGCGCCTGCCGCCCGGGCTGGGGGAGCGCAGCCGGGGCGAGATCCGGGAGGCGACCACCCGGGCGGTCCTGGTGGCTCTCTCCGAGGCCCTGTTGGCGGGTGGGATCCCCGCCCCGTGATCCCCGGGGTCCGGGGGCATCACGGCGCCCTCCGGCCGGCGCGCCGCGATCCGGTCACCGCGACGAACGCGGTCCCGGCTCCGACATCCGGTCGGCTTTGTCCGTCCGACAGGACTTTTTCCGCCTTTTCCGTCGCCGGATGTGTGGGACGCCCCGGCGGGGTACGGTCGGGAGGGACGGCTCGTCGATCGACGGACGCCCATCCGCCGCGCGACGACACCGTCCGCCCCACCGTGAACGGTGTCCCGCCTGCCGTCGCCGGGTCGACCGGCGCCTCGCCGGCACACCGATCCGTTTCCGCGCCGGGGACACCCGGAGCGGCCGCCCGATGTTCATCCCCCGGGAGTAGTTCGATCCGCCATGCGCCTTCAGCGAACACGACGGCCATCCCCTCACGGTTGGAGTCCGAGGCGGTACGGTGGGGCATGGAAACCAGCGAGGCCAACGGTCCGAGGAGGGAGCCACCGATGATCCTGCTCCGTCGCCTGCTGGGTGACGTGCTGCGTCGGCAGCGCCAACGTCAGGGCCGCACCCTGCGCGAAGTGTCCTCATCCGCCCGGGTTTCCCTCGGCTACCTGTCCGAGGTGGAACGCGGTCAGAAGGAGGCTTCCTCCGAGCTGCTGGCCGCCATCTGTGACGCGTTGGATGTCCGGATGTCGGAGCTCATGCGGGAGGTCAGTGACGAACTGGCCCTCGCCGAGCTCGCCAGGTCCGCCGCGAGTGACACGGTGCCGCCGCCGATGCGTCCCATGTTCAACCCCGTTCGGGTGACCTCCGTCACCCGGCGCCCCGAGGATCACGTCACCATCGAGGCGCCGGCCGAAGCCGTGGACGTCGTCGCCGCCTGAGCCCCGGCTCGGGCGGCACGACCCCGCGTCGCTCACCCTCCACTCGCCCCACCGGCCCCCGGCCCCTGTCCGGGCACGTGCCCGGGGCACGACCGGCCCCGGGCCGGTCAGACGGTGCCGGAGGTCCCGCCGCGCAACCGCAGTCCCTGCGGGCCGGGCCGGAAGCCCGCCTCCTCCAGTCGGGCGGCCCGCTCCGTGTCCTCCAGCGCGGGAATCCCGTTGATCCGCTGCACGGTGAGCGTTCCGAGCGCGCCCGCCCGCACGGCCTCCGCGAGTGCCCCGACCGCGGCCCGCGCCTCCCTCTCGCCCGGCCCCCCGGCCCGGTCGTCCGCCGTCCACTCCAGGACCGTCCGCCCCCCGCGCTCCACGTAGAGCACCAGCGCGCCGTCCACCAGGACCACGAGCGCTCCCGCCTTGCGTCCCGGTTTGTGCCCGGCGCCACCGGGGGACTCGGGCCAGGGCAGCGCGGCCCCGTAGGCGTTGGCCGGATCGGTGGCGGCCAGCACCACCGCCCGCAGGGGCGGCCGGCCCGCCGCGGCCCCGGGCCCGGCCGGGCCCGACGAGCGCACCCGGTCCACCGCACCGTCCAGGGCGAACTGCGCCGCGCCCAATCCCTCGACCACGTACCCGCGACGGGCCCGCCCGGTCTCCTCGAAGGCGGAGAGCACCCGGTAGGCGGCGGCGAAGCCGCCCGGGGTGCGCTCGGCGGCCACCGCCCCTCGGGTGACCACGCCGTGCCGGTCCAGCAGCGCACCGGCCAGGGCGTGGGCGCGGAGCGTGGCGTGCTCCTCCCGTTCCCGGGCGGCCGTGGGCTCCGCCTCGCGGGGCACCAGGGCCCACCGCCCGGCCACCGTCGGCGGGCCGCCCCCCGGCCGGCCCGCTCCCGCACCGGCGGGCCCCGGCGGGCGGCCGAGCCGGGCCCGGGGCGCCGGGCGGCGACCCCGATGGGCGGTCGAGCCCGCGGTCCGCCCCGAGCCCAGGAGCGCTCGCAGGGGCCCGATGGTGTCGTTGGTCAGCAACCCGGCCCAGGTGAGGTCCCACACCACCCGTACCAGTTCCTCCTCGCCCGGCCGTGCCCCGGGATCCTCCGCCGCGTCGGCGACCGCCGCCGCGAGCTGTCGGAAGAACAGGCCGTAGCCGCCCTCCAACGCCTCCAGCACGGCCCGGTGCGTCGGCCCGAACTCCAGCGGCGTCGGCTCGGGGACCAGAAGCGGCGCGGTGTCCGCCGGATACAGGGCGACCCAGCCGTCCCGCCCCGGCAG
>NZ_VKHS01000259.1 GCF_014141525.1 Streptomyces calidiresistens | reverse complement strand
CTCCAGCAGCGTGTCGCGGCCCGGGCCGGCCGGTCTATCCGGTGCCGCCCCGGGCCGCGACACGCTGCTGGAGCAGGACCGCGACGACGATGATCAGCCCCTTGGCCACCGCCTGGGTGGAGGTGTCCAGGTTGTTGAGGGTGAACACGTTGGTGAGGGTGGTGAAGATCAGGACCCCGAAAACGGTCCCGACGATGGTGCCGCGGCCGCCGCTGAGCAGGGTGCCGCCGATCACCACGGCGGCGATCGCGTCGAGTTCGTAAAGCATGCCGTGGGTGGAGGTGCCGGCGGTGGTGCGGGCCATGAGCATCACCGCGGCGATGCCGCAGGCCGTGCCGAGCAGGACGTAGAGCAGGGCGGTGTGGCGTCGCACGTTGACACCCGCCAGGCGGGCGGCCTCGGGGTTGCCGCCCACGGCCAGGGTTCGGCGGCCGAAGGTGGTGCGGTTGAGCAGAACCCACCCGCCGGCGGCCACCAGCGCGAAGACGATCACCAGGACGGGAACGCCCAGGACCCGACCGCCGAAGAAGTCCACCAGGCCGGGGACGGTGACGACCTGGGTCCGCTTCTCGGAGATCATCTCGGCCAGGCCCCTGGCGCCGGCGAGCATGGCCAGGGTCGCGATGAAGGGTGCCATGCGCCCGTACGCGATCAACAGACCGTTGACCAGCCCGCATCCGGCGCCCACCGCCAGCGCGGTGGTGACCATGATCATCCAGTGGATGTCCGCGGCCATGGTCTGGGTGGAGAGGGTGGTGGCCCAGACCGTCGCCAGGGCGACGATGGCGCCCACCGAGAGGTCGATGCCGCCCCCGGTGATCACGAAGGTCATGCCGACGGCCACGACGCCGATGACGGAGGCCAGTCGCAGGATCGTCATCACGTTGTCGAGGTTGGCGAAACGGTCGCCGGCGGTGAGGAAGCCGATCAGGCACAGGACCAGCAGGGCGATCACCAGACCGGCGTTGCGCCCCACCGAGCCGGCGAACAGCTCGGTGATCCGGTCGCGGGGGGTTCGGCTCCCGCCGTTCCCGCCGGTGGTCTTCCCCGGGAGCCCCTCCCCGGGGCGGTCGCCCCCGACGGGTGTGCCGGCGCCCGGTTCCCCGTCGCGGGCGGGGGTCGTGGTCTCGGCGCTCACGCCACATCACCTTCCATCACCATGTCGAGCACGCGGTGTTCGTCGATGTCCTCCGCGGGCCCCTCGTGGACGATCTCGCCGTCGGACACCACCAGGACGCGGTCGGAGAGGCCGATGACCTCCTCGATCTCGCTGGAGACCACGACCACCGCGATGCCCCGGGCCGCCAGGTCGTGGATCAGCGTGTAGATCTCCGCCCGGGCGCCCACGTCCACGCCCCGGGTGGGTTCGTCGAGCAGCAGCACGCGGCAGCCCCGCGACAGCCAGCGGGCGAGCACCACTTTCTGCTGGTTGCCGCCGGAGAGGGTCCGCACGGCACGGTCCACGTTCGGGGGGCGCAGGTCGAGGTCGGTGGCCTGTTCGGTGGCGGCGCGCCGTTCGGCGGCGCGGTCGGGAAACCCCCAGCGGCTGAACCGGCGCAGGTCGGCCAGGGTGATGTTGCGCTGGACGGAGTCGTCCAGCACCAGCGCCTGGCTCTTGCGCTCCTCGGGGCAGAAGCCGATGCCGGCCGCCATCGCGGCGGCCGGTCGGCCGGGGCGGACCGGCCTGCCGGCGACCCGGACGGTGCCGGTCGAGGGACGTCGGGCGCCGTACACCGTTTCGAGGATCTCCGAACGGCCGGAGCCCACCAGGCCGGCCAGGCCCACGATCTCCCCGGCCCGGACGGTGAGGTCGACGCCGCGGAATTCGCCGCGCCGCCCGAGGGACTCCACCTCCAGAACCGGTTCGGCGTCCTCGGGCACCGGGGTGCGCGGGGGGAAGACGTAGTCGATGGAGCGGCCGGTCATCAGGCGGATGACCTCGGTGGTCGGGGTGCTCGCCGGAAGCCCGGAGGCCACGGTGCGTCCGTCCTTGAGGACCGTGACGCGGTCCCCGATCCGGCGGATCTCCTCCAGCCGGTGGGAGATGTAGACGATGGCGATGCCCCGGTCGGCGAGGCCGCGCACCACCTCGAAGAGGCGCTCCACCTCACCGCGGTCCAGGACGGCGGAGGGCTCGTCCATCACGATGAGCCGGGCGTCCCGGGACAGCGCGCGGGCCATGGAGACGAGCTGTTTGCCGGCGGCGGAGAGCCGGCCCACCTCGGTGGTCGGGGACATCTCCGGGTGGCCGAGGCGGTGCAGCAGGCGGGCGGCGGCGGTGTTGGCCTCCGATCGGGCGATCATCCCCCACGCGGTGGTCTCGTGACCCAGGTGGATGTTCTCCGCCACCGTCAGGCCGTCCACCAGGTCCAACTCCTGGTGGATGGTGGCGATGCCCAGGCGCAGGGAGGCTCCCGGATGGGGGAGGCGGACCTCCTCCCCCCGCCACAGGATGCGGCCCGCGTCGGGTTGGTGGGCTCCGGCCAGAACCTTGATGAGGGTGGACTTCCCTGCGCCGTTCTGGCCGAGCAGGCAGTGGACCTCGCCGGCGGACACGTCCAGGTCGATGCCGTCGAGGGCACGGACCCCCGGGAAGCCCTTGACGATGCCCCGCATCGCGAGCAGCGGCTCCCCCTCGGTCGTCGACGGCGACGACCGGAGGCTCTTCGTTGCGCCTGTCATGGCGGACAACGTAGGAGCACTTTTGCCGACGGTCAATAAAAAGTTCCAAAGCTTGTGCCGGAAGATCGGCAATGATCATGAGTAAGTGGGTGGTGTTGTACCGTGGGACCTCACCACCGCGCGTGTGACCGGGAAGGGAAGAGGATGAGGGAGACCGGCGCGCTGTCCGCCGGACCGACGGCCGGGACAGCCCTCCTGTTGCGGCTCGTCCGGGACGGACGGCCGCGCACCCGGGCCGAGTTGGCGGCGGAGTCGGGCCTCGCCCGGTCGACCGTGGCCGAGCGGCTGGACGCCCTTCTGGACTCCGGGCTGCTGTGCCACACGGACAAGGGACCCTCCACCGGAGGACGCCCCCCCTCGCTGTACGCCTTCAACCCCGGAGCCCGGGTGGTCCTGGCCGGCGACATCGGGGCCACCCACCTCACCGCGGCGCTGACCGACCTGTCGGGCGAGGTGTTGGCCGAGGAGAACGTGTCCCTGGACGTGGCGGCGGGCCCCGAGGCCGTCCTGAAGGAGTTGTGCCGGCTGGGCGGTGTCCTGCTCGACCGCGCCGACCGCGCCCGGGGCGACCTGATGGGCATCGGCATCGGCCTGCCGGGACCGGTGGAACACCTCTCCGGCCGCCCCACCAACCCGCCGATCATGCCGGGCTGGGACGGCTTCGACGTGCCCGGCTTCGTGAGCGAACGGCTCGGCGCGGTGACCCTGGTGGACAACGACGTGAACATCATGGCGCTCGGCGAGCACCGTGCCCACTGGGCGGAGGCCGAGCACATGATCTACGTGAAGGTCGCCACCGGGATCGGCAGTGGACTGATCGCGGGTGGTCGGCTGCACCGCGGGTCCCAGGGCGTCGCGGGCGACATGGGACACGTGCGACTGCCGCACGGCGCCGAACTGCCGTGCCGCTGCGGGAACGTGGGATGCCTGGAGGCGGTGGCCGGTGGTTCGGCGCTGGCCCGGCGGCTGACCGAACTGGGTTCCCCCGTCCGCACCAGCGGCGAGGTGGCCGCCCTGGCGCGCGGCGGATCGGTGGCCGCGCTGACGCTGGTGCGGCAGGCCGGCCGGGACATCGGGGAGGTGCTGGCCACGGCGGTCAGCCTCTTCAACCCCTCGGTCATCGTCATCGGGGGCGCGCTCTCCGTCGCCGGGGAGCATCTGATCGCCGGGGTCCGGGAGGTGGTCTACCAGCGCTCGCTCCCGCTGGCCACCCGGGATCTGCGGATCGTGCAGTCCCGGGCGGGCGAGCGGGCCGGCATCCACGGGGCGGCCCTGATGGTGGTGGAGC
The DNA here is from genome assembly GCF_014141525.1 of Streptomyces calidiresistens. Taxonomy (GTDB): domain Bacteria; phylum Actinomycetota; class Actinomycetes; order Streptomycetales; family Streptomycetaceae; genus Streptomyces; species Streptomyces calidiresistens. The sequence continues at coordinate 2,577 of NZ_VKHS01000259.1, read as the reverse complement.
ACGCGCTGGGGCCCGCCCGTTCCGAGGCCCCGGCGCCCGAGAGACTGCCGATCCCCATCCGGTGACCGCGGATCACCCCCCGGCGACGCCCCCTCGGCCGCGCCACCCCTCCGGGTCGGTGCCCCCGGGGACGGGGGCCGCCGGGTCGTAGGGGGTACGGGTGAAGACGAAGGTGCCGATGTCCAGGTGGTCGGGTCCCCGCGAGTCGGTGACGTGCGCCTCCGCCCCGGAACCGAGCCGCAGGGTCTCCCCCGCGAAGTACCCCTCCAGCCCGGTCCAGGTGCCGTCCGCCTCGGGGCGGAACCGGGAACCGCGACCGGCGCCCTGCAGGGGGGCGAGTTCCAGCGCTCGGTCGGCCCGCACGCGCAGGACGTGCGCCGCGGTGCCCCAGTACCAGACCCCCGCCGCCGCCACGAGCCCCGGATCGACCTCCGGCATCGGCCGCCACGGCTCCGGGAGGGGCGGCTCGTGCTCGGCGAGCAGCGCGATCAGGTCCGCGGCCAGGGTGGGCGCGGACAGCCCGGAGGTCGCGTTGGTCAGCGCCACGGCCGCGAGGCGTTCGGAGGGGGAGGTCCACAACCCCGCGACGAAGCCCGGCATGGAACCGGAGTGTCCCCACAGGGTGCGTCCCCGGTGGTGGAGGAGTTGCAGGCCCCATCCGTAGGAGGAGTCCCGATCGCGCGCCTCGGCGGGGACGGCGGGCCGTCGCATCTCCTCCAGCGCCGACGCCCCGAGCACGCGCTCGTCCCCGGCCGTGAGGAAGGCCGCGAAACGGCACAGGTCGGCGGCCGTGGACCAGAGTTGCCCGGCCGGTGCCATGCGTCCGGTGGCCGGTGTCGGCTCGGGCTGCACCACGTCGGCGTGGGGGTGCACGGCCCATCCCCGGGCATGCGGCGCGCGCGGCAGGAGGGTGGTGTCGGACATGCCCAGCGGATCGAGCACCTCCTCGCGCAGCACCTCGTACCAGGGACGACCCCTCAGGTGTTCCACCAGGGCGCCGAGCAGGGCGTAGCCGGTGTTGGAGTAGTGGTGGCGACGTCCCGGGGGATGGCGCAGGGGACGTTCGTCGAACAGGTCGGGGAGTTCGGGGCGCAGGTCACCCTCGGTGCGTTCCCACCACGGGCCGCGTGGTTCGGCGGCCAGGCCACCCGAGTGACAGAGGAGTTCGGCGATGCGCGCCTCCCCTCCGGCGGGCGTGTCGAGGTGGTGGTCCAGGCGGTCGTCGGGGGAGAGCCGGCCCTCGTCCCGCAGGCGCATGACCAGGATCGCCACGAAGGTCTTGGTGATCGAACCGATGCGGTACTGCACCTCGGCGCCGGGCACCTCCCCGGCGACCTCACCGCGTCCCGCGCACCACACCGGGAGGCCGTCCCGGACGACGGCGGCAACCACCGAGGGGACGCGTCCCTCCGCCTGGGCCACCGCCAGACGGTGGTGGAGGGCTCGTTCGGTGGCGGGCAGCGGCGGGGCGGCGTCCCCGGCGATCCGGGGCGGGAAGGGTTCCGTCATGGCTTCACTACTACCGTCCGCCCCCCCGGTGTCGCCGGCCCATTTCGGGCGCGGCGCGCGACGGGCCCTCCGGAGCCCACCCCGCGGGCTCCCCCGGAACCGGGAGGATTAGGCCAACCCCCTTGTGAAACAAGGCATTTCCCCCTTCCGTCGGGATCACCGCTGGTAGGATCCCGGGCCTGGATGATCTTGTGTGCGTTCTCCGTGACGGCCCCGGGGAACGGGCCGGTCCCTCCCCGGGGGCGGACCGGTGACGGAGCGGCGCGGGGAAGAGCGGACTTCACGGTGACGGTGGAAAGTGCCCCCACCGGGTGGCGCGGTACCACGGCGGGGCGGGCCCGCCGGGTGACGGAATCCCGGACGTTCTCGGTGGTGGTCTGCGGACTCATCCTCCTCAACGCGGTCCTGCTCGGTGCCGAGACCTACTTCCCCCCCGACGCGGCCGCGACCCCCCTCCCCCGGCTGGAAACCCTCCTGTTGGCGGCCTTCACGGCGGAGATCGCGCTGCGGGCCGTGGCCTGTGCCGATCGTCCCCGGGCGTTCTTCCGCGACCCGTGGAACGTCTTCGATCTGACCGTGGTGGTACTCACCCACCTGCCGCTGACGCAGGGCAACGCCACCATCCTGCGCCTCCTGCGACTGCTGCGGGTGGCCCGGGTGGCGCGCATGATGCCGCAGATCCGGGTCATCGTGACCGCGGTGGGCAAGAGCCTGCCGGGCATGCTGGGCTTCCTCGCCCTCGGCGTGTTGATCCTGTACGTGTACGGAATGGTCGGCTGGCAGATCCTCTCCGAGCACGACCCCGAACGGTTCGGCACCCTGGACCGCGCCGTGATCACCCTCTTCCTCCTGGCGACCTTCGACGGGATCGGTGCCGCCGTGCGCGACGGACTGGAGGTCTCCCCCTGGACACTGGCGTACTACGGCTCCTACGTCCTGTTCGCCGGACTGATGCTCATCAACCTGCTCATCGGGGTGGTGGTCGGTTCGATGGACGAGGCGCGGGAGGCCGAACGGCGCCGACTCCGTGAGGGGGGCCGGGGGAGCGGGCCGACGGCCGGGCGGGAG
>NZ_VKHS01000258.1 GCF_014141525.1 Streptomyces calidiresistens | reverse complement strand
GCGCTCCCCCTGGTCGCCGACCCCGCCGAGGTGGCCCCGACCCTGATGGGTACCCGGCAGGCCACCCTCGACCCGGTGCGGTGGGACGCCCTGCGCGAGCACTGCGCGGCGCACGGGGTCACGCCCTCGGCCGCGCTGTTCGCCGCGTTCGGGGTCGCGATCTCCCGGGCCTGCGGACACCGGCGTTTCCTGCTGAACACCCTGCAGTTGAACCGGCTGCCGCTGCACCCGGACGTGCCGCGTCTGGTGGGGGCCTTCTCCTCCACGATGCTCGTGCCGGTGGATCTCCCCGCGGCCCCGCTCTTCACCGATCTCGCGCGGATCGCGCAGCGGGACCTGGGCGAGGCGATGGCCCACAACCTGGTGACCGGGGTGGAGGTCTCCCGCGAGCTGGGACGGCGGCTCGGCACCCGACGACCGGTGGCACCCGTGGTGTTCCAGTCCACGCTCGGGGTGGACGCGGCCCTCGGCAGCGAGGTCCCCGGAGAGGCCGGTCCCCTGGGGGTCATCGACCTGGCGAGTCACCACCAGCAGTTGCGCACCCCGCAGGTCGCCCTGGAACTGCGCCTGTTCGAGCTGCGGGGGGAGTTGGTCATGGTCTTCTCGCTGGTGGAGGAGTTGTTCGACGCCAAGGACGTGGACGCGCTCTTCGCGGAGGTGACCGGACTGGTCGAGTCGCTGGTGACCGGTGACGGCTGGGCGGCCGGGGTTCCCCTGCCGGAGGCGGTGGACGCGCCGCGGGACGGGGCGTCGGGCGCGCCCTCCCGCCTGTCGGTTCCCACCCCGGTCACGGCGGCGTGGGACGGCGCGGAGACGCCGGGCGCTCCGCGGGGTGCCCTGGAGGAGGAGGTGGCCGCCCGCTGGAGCGAGTTGCTGGAGCGCCCGGTGACGGACCGGGCCGCCGACTTCTTCGCGCTGGGAGGCGACTCGCTGCTGGCCGTGCGCATGCTCGCGGCGCTGGCGCGGGACGGAAGGGGGCGGGTGACGCCCCGTCGCTTCCTGGAGCGGCCCACCCCCGCCGGGTTGGCCCGGGCACTGACGGAGCCGGCGGGCGACTGAGTCCGAGCGTGCGGGGCGGGAGGGCCGCTCTGGTCCTCCCGCCCCCGCACGCCCTGGTCCTCCCGGCGCCTCAGCCGCCGAGACCGGCGTCCTCCCGGAAGAGCTCCTGGTCCAGCCACACGGCGGCGCGCGCCCCGTCCGCCGCACCGGTCACCACGAAGGTCAACGCGTCCGGCAGGGCGGCCAGGCGTGCGGTGTCACCGGCGGCGAAGAGGCCCGGCACGGAGGTGCGTTGGAACTCGTCCACCCGCACCAGGCCGTCGGGCAGCAACTCGGCGCCCAACCGCTCGGCCAACGGGGAGCGCTGTCGGGTGGGCGCGCGGTGGTACACGGCCTGCCGCTCCAGCACCCCGCCGTCCGCGAAGACGACACGCACCGCCCCCTCGCGGCCCTCCACCCGGGCCACCGGGCGCTCGTCCACGGGTATCCCCGCCTTCCCCAGGGGACCGGCGGCCTGTTCGGGCACCGGCCTGCCGTCGGTGCACACCACCACGTCCTCGCCGAAGCGGTCGGCGACGTACAGGGCCTGCATGACCTGGGCCGGCTCGTGGCCGAGTACGGCCAGCGTCATGCCCCGGGTCTCCCAGCCGTGACAGAAGGGGCAGTGGTAGACGCCGCGTCCGAAGAGGTCGGACAGGCCCGGCACGGTGTCCACGACATCCCGCTGGCCGGTGGCCAGCACCAGTTTCCGCGTCCGGAGCTCCTCGCCGCCGGCCAGTTCGAGGACGAAGCCGGGTTCCGCCCGGACCGCTCCGGTGACGACGGTCTCCCGCACCTCCACGTCGTAGGGCCGCAGTTGCTCGCGGCCGATGCGGCGCAGCTCACCGGGCGGGGTGCCGTCCCGGGTGAGGAGCATGTGGGTTTCGGCGGCGGGTGCGTTGCGCGGCTCCCCACCGTCCACCAGCAGCACCCGGCGGCGCTGTCGACCGGAGACCAGCGCGGCGTTCAGGCCGGCCGGTCCGCCTCCCACCACGATCACGTCGTACATCCGTCGTCACCCTTCCGGTGTTCCCCGAGGCGCGCCCTCGCGCACCAATTGACAATGCATATCATTTTCATGTGGTGCCCGTCCCGGGTGCCGGGAGAAAGGAGACCGCCCATGCGGTGGGAGTCGGCGATCGGTGTGCTCGGCGGATACGGGGCGGTCGGTGCGGCGGTGGTGCGACGTCTGGTGGCGGCCGGCGCGGGACCGGTCCTGGTGGCCGGCCGCGACGCGGCCCGGGCGGAGGACCTGGCCCGTCGGGCGCGGGCGGCCGGGGCGCCGGTCGGGGCGCTGCGCGCCGACCTCGACGATCCGGACTCGCTGGACGCCTTCGCGGCCCGGTGCCGTCTGGTGGTCAACTGCGCGGGTCCGTCCTACCGGGTGCTGGACACCGTGGCCCGCGCCGCCCTGCGGGCGGGGGCGGACTACGTGGACGCCGCCGGGGACGATCCGGTGGCGGCGCGGCTGCGCGATGTCGGGGAGGAACACGCCGGACGGGTGGACGGACGGGTCCTGGTGCTGTCGGCCGGCGCGCTGCCCGGCCTCTCGGGCCTGATCCCGCGGGCGCTCGTCGCCCGGGCGGAGAACCCCGTGCGGCTCGACGCCCACCTGGGCGGAGTGGCGCCGCTGACCCCCGCCGCGGCCGGTGACGTCCTGCTCGGCCACGGTCCGGAGCACGGGATCCCGTCCGCGGCCTGGCGCGGGGGCGGGGTGCGCGAGCGCGTGCTGCCCCCGCTGCGCGACATCACCCTGGATGCCTTCCCCCGCCCGGTCGGGGCCTTTCCCTTCCTGTCCACCGAGGCGGTGCGCCTGGCCGGGGCGACCGGGCTGGAGGAGGTGAACTGGTACACCGTCTTCGGCGGCGAACGCCTGGCGGAGGAACTGGCGTTGACCCGGGCGCTGGAGGGCACCGACACCGCCCCGCTCGTCGCCGCCGCGGCCGAGGACGTCGCGCGCCTGGGGGCCTGGTACGGCCAGGAGTTCCGGTTGTGGGAGGGCTCCGTCGAGGGGCCGCACTCCCGGACCGCGGTGCTGCGGGCGGAGGATTCCTACGAGTTGAGCGCCTTCCTCGCCGGCGTGACCGCCCTGCGGGTCCTCGACGGCTCGGTGCCGCCCGGGGTTTCCCGCGCCGCCGAGGTCCTGGACCCGGAGGCGACGGTGCGGGCCCTCGCGGCCGATCGGTGCGCCGAACTCGTTCTCTCCTGAGGGAAACGGGGCGGACGGACGCCCCGGGCACCGCGTGGGCTCCGGCCCCGGGAACGTTCCCGGGGCCGGAGCCCACCCGGTGGGGGAGCGGCGGGGGTCAGCCGATGCCGTCGGTCCCCAGACCGCTGAGCATCTCGGTGATCCGCTCGGACGCCTCCCGGCCGGCGACGGCGGGGTCGGCACCACCCAGTACCGCGCTCTGGTAGGTCTTGATCGGGTTGTCCGCCTCGACCATGCCCCAGCGGGGGGACTGCGGGGTGGCCCGGCCGTTGCGCGCGCCCTCGGTCATGGCGGCCGTGCCGGGATCCTCGCTCACGGCGTCGGCCAGGGTGGTGCGGTTGGGCACCAGGCTCATGCTCCGCGCCAGTTCCGTCTGCCAGTGGTCACCGGTCAGGGTCTTGACGAAGTCGTAGGCGAGCCGGCCGTGTTCCGACGCCTCGGTGATGATGAGGTTCGACCCGCCGGTGAAGACGGCCCCCGGGGTGTCGGCGTCGGGGCCGGGGACGGGGAAGAAGCCGATCTTCCCCTCCAGGGCGGGGTTGGCCTCCAGGATGGTGCGGGCGGAGCCGGGGGTGGAGATGATCTGCGCCACCCGACCGGAGGCGAACACCTCCTCGTGCGGGGGATTGGCCTCGTCGGCGTCGCGCGGGCCGTCGCCCAACTCGTGCAGGTCGGCGTAGAACTCCATGGCGCGGGCGGCTTCCGGGGTGTCCAGGGCGCCCCGCCACTGGCCCCCGCTCTCCAGGGCGAGTTCGCCGCCCTCGTCCCAGACGAAGCCGGCCAGGACGTACCAGTTCTGCCCCGGCAGGTAGATGCCCTGCTGACCGGACGGCTCGTCCAGGAGGCGAGTGGCCTCCAGCCACTCCTCGCGGTCGGCGGGCGGTTCGGTGATGCCGGCCTCCTCGAAGAGGTCCGTGCGGTATATCACCACGCGGTTGGCGGCGTAGAAGGGGATGCCGTACTGGTGGCCGTAGACCCGGCCGGGTTCGGCGAGGCCGGGCACCCAGTCGTCGCCCTCGAGGTCGACGACCTGGTTGGTGAGGTCCCGCACCCCACCGACGTCCACGTACTGGGCGACCTGGGTGTTGCCGACCTCGATGACGTCGGGGCCCTCGCCGGTGAGCAGGGCCTCGGTCACCTTCTCCCCGATGCCTCCCCACTCCTGGACGGTGACCCGGACCTCCACCCCCTCGTGTTCCGACTCGAAGTCGTTCACCACGCGGTCGATGAACTCCTCTCCGGCGCTGTGGTTCATCATCCAGACCTCCAGGGTCCGGACGTCCCCGTTCCCACCGGGGAGGACGCCGCAACCGGTGAGCAGGGCGCCGGTGGCGAGCAGGCCCACCGGCCTGCCGAGGGTGTGACGTGTGGTGGTTCTCAAGATCGCTCCCGATGGCGGATAAAAGGGAAGTCGTTCAGGTCCATACCAATTGGTATGGACCTGTACGGTCCGTCACGAGGGTAACCCCTGGTGACGTGCGCCCCCTGGCTCGGGGGCGGTTCCCGCTGCTCCGGTGGGGGTTGTGCACTTGCGTGCAAGTTGCAATAGTGGTCGATCATGAACAGGGATGATCGGATGAAGGTCCGAATGATGCGTGGAGCGATCACCGCGCTGCTGGTCGGGGCACTCGCCGGCACCGCCTGCTCCGCTCCCGGGGGGAACGGCGACGAGGGGGGCGCCGCCGGCAGCGGTACCGGACATTCCCTCGTGGTGGGCATCGCCACCGAACCCGACACCCTCAGCCCTCTCCTGGGATACGGGAAGGACGGCAACTCCAAGATCTTCGACGGGTTGTTGAGCCGGGACGTCAACCTCGACCTGGTGCCCGCCCTCGCCACCGATCTCCCCGAGGTGAGCGGGGACGGCCTCACCTGGACCTACACCCTGCGCGAGGACGTCACCTTCTCCGACGGCTCCCCCTTCACCGCCTCCGACGTCGTCTTCACCTACGAGACCATCCTCGATCCCGGCACCAACAACCCCGCCAGGGACGAACTCGCCGCCCTGGATCGTGTGGAGGCCGTGGACGACCACACGGTCGTCTTCACCCTCTCCCACCCCTACGCGCCCTTCGCCGAGCGCACCGTGCTGCCCATCGCCTCCGAGGAGGCGTTCGGCGACCAGGACGTCAACACCGGCCCCTACAACACCGCTCCGGTGGGCACCGGCCCCTACACCGTCTCCTCCTGGAGCCGGGGCGAGCGGATCGTGCTCGAGGCCAACCCCGACCACTGGGGTGGCGCGCCCGCCGTGGAGCGCCTCACCATGGCGATCGTCCCGGACGACGACGCCCGCGCCACCCGCCTGCGGGCGGGTGAGCTGGACGCGGCGGTCCTCCCGCCGCGGCTGGCGGCCGGCTTCGCCGACGAACCCGGCCGCGTCGTGATCCACGCGGAGAGTGCGGACTTCCGGGCGGTGACCCTCCCCACCGGCCACCCCGTCACCGGTGACATCGCCATCCGACGCGCCCTGGACATCGCCGTGGACCGCGAGGCGATCGTGGAGGCCGTCCTGGACGGCGCCGGGGCCGTCGCCCACGGTCCGGTGCCGACCGCGAGCCCCTGGTTCGCCGAGGGCACCGAGCGGCCCCGGGACCCCGGGGAGGCCGCGCGCATCCTCGACGAGGCCGGCTGGGAGATCGGCGGGGACGGCATCCGCGAACGCGACGGGGAGCGGGCCGCCTTCACCCTCTACTACCCCTCCGGCGACCGCCTGCGCCAGGAGCACGCCCTGGCCTACGTCTCCGACGCCCGGGAGATCGGCATCGACATCACGGCCGAGTCCGCGAGCTGGGAGGTCATCGCCCCCGCCATGGACGACCACGCCGTCCTCAACGGCGGCGGCAACCCCACCGACCCGGACTTCGACCTGTACGGCCTGCTCCACTCCGAACTGGCCGGTGACGGCTGGAACAACATGGCCCGCTACGCCAACCCCGCGGTCGACGAACAGTTGGAGATCGGGCGTCGCACCGTGGTGGAGGAGGAGCGGCGCGAGGCCTACGAGGCCGTCCAGCGGGAACTGCGCGACAATCCCGGCTACACCTTCCTCACCCACATCGACCACGTCTACGTCATGAACGACGAGTGGGAGAACGTCACCACCCAACTGGAACCGCACGACCACGGCCTGGGCGCCGGTCCCTGGTGGAACATCGAGGACTGGCAGCCCCGCTCGTGACCTCCCCCGCGTCCCCCGCGCCGACGGCCGGGCCGCCCGGGGTTTCCCGCGCCGCCGAGGTCCTGGACCCGGAGGCGACGGTGCGGGCCCTCGCGGCCGATCGGTGCGCCGAACTCGTTCTCTCCTGAGGGA
>NZ_VKHS01000257.1 GCF_014141525.1 Streptomyces calidiresistens | reverse complement strand
CCCCGGAGCCGGCCGGCTCCACCCCCGTCGCGGAGCCCGGGCCCGCGGCGGAACCCGCCCCGGCTCCGGCCGGCGACCCGGCACCGGCCGGTGCCGCGACCGCCGAGCCCGGCCCGGCCATCTCCCTGGAGAAGGTGAGGGCCGCGGGCGGCGCCGGCCTGGCCAAGATGTACAAGTCGGCCGGGGTCTCGCTGGAGAAGGCGGGACTCGCCGGGCAGCGGGCCGCCGTCTACCTGGTGCTGGACCGGTCGGGTTCGATGCGCCAGTACTACAAGGACGGCACCGTGCAGCACCTCGCCGAGCAGGCGCTGGCGCTGTCCGCCAACCTCGACGACGACGGCGTGGTGCCGGTGGTCTTCTTCTCCACCGAGGTGGACGGGGTCGCGGAGCTCTCCCTGGACAACCACAAGGGCCGTATCCAGGAGTTGCACGACTCCTACGGGCACATGGGCCGCACCAACTACCACCTGGCCATGCAGGCGGTGGTCGACCACTACACCGAGTCCGGCGCGACCGACCCGGCGTTCGTGATCTTCCAGACCGACGGTGCCCCGACCTCCCGCACCGCCGCCAAGCAGGCGCTGTGCACGGCGGCGAAGCTGCCGCTGTTCTGGCAGTTCGTGGGCTTCGGCGGCAGCGCGGACAGCAACCAGTTCGACTTCCTGCGCAAGCTGGACACCCTGGCGGTGCCCAAGGCGCGGGTGGTGGACAACGCCGGCTTCTTCCACGCCGGTGACGACCCCATGGCCATGACCGACAACCGGCTCTACAAGCAGTTGACGGCGGAGTTCCCGCAGTGGCTGACCGCCGCCCGTGAGGCCGGCGTCATCCGCTGATTCCCACCCCCATCGGGCCCCGACGCGCCCGGGACGACCGGCCCCCGCCGGCGGTCCCGGGCGCGTCGCGCGTCCGGCCCGCACCCCCGTCCGATCCGCCGGAATTGTCAGTGCCGGGTGCTGAAATGGAGGTATCGGGAAGGCCGAGGGCACCGGGGACCCCGGGGCCGCGAGGAAGTGGGAGGCCCGCCATGTCGACGATGATCCGCACGACGCCCCGGGCGCTGATGGAGCGCCGCCGGCGGCTGCTCGCCGACATCCGGATGGGCTACGAGGAGTTGCGCACCCGCGCCTTCACCTACAGCCTCACCTCCGAGGAGCTGGCCGTCTGGCACGCGGTGCAGGACATCGACCGCCTGCTGAACTGCGACGGCTGGTACATCAGCGTCGAGGACCGGGACCTGCCCGCCGTGGCCTGAGCGGGCGGCGGCCGACGCCCCGTCCGCCGGGAGGGCATCGGACCGGGAGCGACGAGGGTGGGGTTTCCACCGGTGAATTCCGGGTGACCGGTGTGCCGGTGGAGCGGTGAGTGCGTCGACCCGCCGGACATTCCGTGAAATGACGAGGGAGAAACGGGCGGGGGCATTCCGCGTTTTCCTCGGTGAGTCGGAGCGTCCGGGGAATTTCCCGGGCCCGGAGGCCCGGCGCGTCCGGTTCCCCCGGGGCGCCTTTACCGGCGGGAGGGGGAAGGGCCGGTGTTTTTGCACGTGGCCCCGCCCCGGGGCCCCTCGGGGCGGGTCCGGAGGCCGGTGAGGGCTCGGATGGTTCCGGAACCGTTCCGGAACCGACCCCCGCGCCGGGCGGATGTTCCGACCCCTCCACCCCGCCTGCCTGCGAATTCGGTGCGCCGGGGAAATCAAACGCCCCGGATCACCGGGCGTAAAGCGATCCGTTTCGACTTGCGGGGGGTGTCGGGGGGCGGTTGGGATGAAAGCCCCCACACGCGGAAAACGAAACGGACGCACGCATGAGGCATTCCCTTCGGTCCCCCCGCCGTCGCCTGGTCATGGGCGGCACCGCCGTCGCGCTGGCGGCCGGCCTCACCCTGACCGCCACGTCCGCCTTCGGCTCCCCCGGCGACGCCGGCGCGTCGCCCGGCGCGGCCGGTGGCACGGACGTCACGGAAACCGGCGCCGCCGACGCGACGGAGGAAGCCGGGGTCCGGGCGAACACCGTGGTCTTCGAGGACACCTTCGACGGCCCGGCGGGCGCCGCCCCGGACGAGTCGAGGTGGAACACGGAGGTTGGCGACAACGTCCACAACAACGAGTTGCAGTACTACACGCCGGGCAACGCCAACGCCGCCCTGGACGGTGAGGGCAATCTGGTGATCACCGCCCGCGAGACCGCCCCCGGCGAGTCGTACCCCTGCTGGTACGGGGAGTGCGAGTACACCTCGGCCCGGATCAACACCTCGGGGAAGTTCGCCGCCGAGTACGGTCGGGTGGAGGCGCGGATCAAGGTTCCCGCCGGCCAGGGCATGTGGCCCGCCTTCTGGATGCTCGGCGACGACTTCCACGAGGTGGATTGGCCGGCCAGTGGCGAGATCGACATCATGGAGTACGTCGGCTACGACCCGCACCACGTGTTCGGTTACGTCCACGGCCCCGGCTACTCCGGGGACAGCGGCATCGGCGGCTCGTACCGCCTGCCCGGCGGGGAGCCGATCGCCGACGACTTCCGCACCTTCGCCGTGGACTGGGCCCCGGACTCCATCACCTGGCTGGTGGACGACGTGCCCTACCAGACCCTCACCCCGGCCGACCTGGACGGCAACGAGTGGGTGTTCAACAAGCCGTTCTTCCTGATCCTCAACCTCGCGGTGGGCGGGAACTGGCCCGGCTCGCCGGACGAGACCACGGTCTTCCCGGCCGAACTGGTGGTCGACCACGTGCGCGTGAGCGTGGACGAGGCCTCCGCCGCCGCGCTCGACTGATCCGCCCGGGGATCCGACCGGTCGGGGCGCCTCGCCCCGCGCCCCGACCGGTCACACCCGGTGGTTCCGATCCCCGATCGGTGCGCGGTCGGTGCGGGGCCCGGTGCCGCTCCGCGGCCTTCAGCGGGCGCCGACCGCGAGCACGCCGTCGGTGGGCACGATCTCCCGCCCCAGCGGCATCAGCGAGATCGGGATCATCTTCAGGTGTGCGATCCCGAACGGGATGCCGATGATCGTCACGAAGAAGCCGACCGCCGCCACCACGTGGCCGATGGTGATCCAGATGCCGGCCACGATCAGCCAGATGACGTTGCCGACGCCGGAGGCCAGTCCGGCGTCGGATCGCTGCCGGGCGGTGTACCCGAAGGGCCACAGCGAGTAGACGGCGATGCGGAAGCAGGCGATTCCCCAGGGGATGGTGATGATCAGGATGCAGCAGATCACGCCGGCGACCAGGTAGCCGAGCGCCATCCACACCCCCGAGAAGATCAACCAGAGAATGTTGAGCACGAGCCTGATCACGGTGGGGTTCCCTTCCGAGGGGGTGGGTGAGCTGCGGGCGGGCCGACCTCGGGCACCTGCCCCGTTCGTCGGCACGTTCCCCGCGCGGCGGTCGGTCAGTCACCGCCGGGCGGGGAATCCGGGTCGGCTCGGGGTCCCCCGCAGGGGGATCGTCACACCGGGGACGGAGGACCGGGCCGGAGCACCGTGCCGGGGGCGTCTCAGAACCCCCGGTGGCCGTCGGGGCCGGGCGGGGTGTTCCAGCCGCCGGGGTCGCCGCCCCGGCCGGTGGGGCCGCCCCAACCGCCCGCCATCCGCTCCAGGCGGGCGATCCGCTCGGCCATCGGCGGGTGGGTGGCGAAGAGCTTGGACATGCCGTCGCCGCGCCGGAAGGGGTTGGCGATCATCATGTGGCTCGCCGCCTCCAGCTTCGGCTCGGGCGGCAGCGGCAGCGCCTGCGTGCCGGCCTCCAGTTTGCGCAGGGCGCTCGCCAGGGCCTCCGGGTCACCGGTCAGCTCGGCTCCCGAGGCGTCGGCCTCGTACTCCCGCGAGCGGCTGACCGCCAGCCGGATGAGGGTCGCGGCGAACGGCCCGAGCAGGCCGATCAGCAGCATCCCCACGATGCCGGGGCCGCGGTCGGAGCGGCCCGGCAGCAGCCAGGCGAACTGCACCAGGAACATGATCACCGAGGCCATCGCGCCGGCCACCGAGGAGATGAGGATGTCGCGGTTGTAGACGTGACTCAGCTCGTGGCCGATCACCCCGCGCAGCTCCCGCTCGTTCAGCAGCCGCAGGATGCCGTCGGTGCAGCAGACGGCGGCGTTGCGTGGGTTGCGGCCGGTGGCGAAGGCGTTGGGGGCGTCGGTCGGGGAGATGTACAGCCGGGGCATGGGCTGTCGGGCCCGGCCGGCCAGTTCGCGCACCATGCGGTAGAGCTCGGGGGCCTCGAATTCGCTCACCGGGCGGGCCCGCATGGAGCGCAGGGCGAGTTTGTCGCTGTTCCAGTAGGCGTATCCGTTGGTGGCCAGGGCGACCACCAGAGCGATGATCAGCCCGGTGCGGCCGAAGAAGGCGCCGATCAGCAGGATCAGCGCGGACATGCCGCCGAGCAGGGCGGCCGTCTTCAGTCCGTTGTGCCGGCGGTGCACGGTGTTCCCTCCGGGATGGTGCCGTTCGGGGGACTCCTTCGGTCCGGGTCATGGGGGTTCGTCCGCCATGGGCGGAGCTTCCCGAAGGGAACAACGCGACAACCCGACCGGCGGTTCCCGGCCGGTCACGGGGCGCGACGCGCGTCACGTCCCGTGACCGCCGGCCGGCCGGGCGGGCAGGCGGGCAGGCGGGCAGGCGGGCAGGCGGGCGAGCAGGCGGCCGGGCGACCGGGCAGGCGGAGGGCCGCCCCGGGGCGGCCCTCCTCAGAGGAAGGTGCCGGAGGCCAGGCGGAGGAGGAACTGCGGCCAGCCGGAGAGGATCAGCGCGATGCCGGCGGCCAGGCCCACGGCGACGGAGAGCGGCAGCGGCACGGCCGGGGCGCTCGCGGGGGGCGCGGCCGACGGCCGGGCGGCGGCGGCCGTCCCGGCCGCCGGGTTCGCCCCGGCGGCCGGGAGGGCCCCCGCCGGCACCGGCTCGGCGATCGGCGCCGGCACCCCGGCCCCCGGCTCGTCCCCGACCGGCCGGAAGAGCAGCGCGATCCAGCGCAGGTAGTAGACCAGGGCGATCACCACGTTGAGCGCCGCGACCACCGCGAGGACGGCCAGTTCGGCGTCGACCGCCGCCCGGATCACCGCGACCTTGGTGAACAGCCCGATCAGGCCCGGCGGCAGTCCGGCCAGGCAGATGAGGAAGAAGGCCATCGCCAGGGCGGTCGGTCGGCGCCGGAGGGCCATGCCGCGGTGGTCGGCGATCCGACCGCCGCGCACCGACAGCACCACGGCGAAGGCACCGAGGGTGACGACGGCGTACATCAGGGCGTAGGCCAGGGTCGCGCCGACCGCGGCCGAGACGGCCCCCGCGGACCCGGGGCCCCCGGTGCCGATCTCCCGGCCGGCCGCCGCGAGCGGCACCAGCAGCCACCCGGCCTGGCCGACGGAGGACCAGGCGAGCAGCCGCACGGCGCTGCCGGGGGCGGCGGGGTCCACCCGCAGGGCCGCGACGTTGCCGACCGTCATGGTGAGCCCGGCGAGCAGCGCCAGCGCCGGGCCCCACACCGCGTACTCGCCGGGCAGGGCCACGGTGGTCAGCAGCACCAGCCCGGCGAGGCCGGCGGTCTTGCCGACCACCGCGAGGTAGCCGGCGATCGCGGGGGGCGCGCCGCCGTAGGTGTCGGGGATCCAGAAGTGGAACGGCACCGCGCCGACCTTCAGGGCGAAGCCGACCAGCGCGAGGACGGCGCCGACGGTGACCAGGCCGGAGAGGGCGGGGTCCGCGTCGGGCAGGGCGTCGGCGAGGACGGTCAGGTGCAGGCCGCCCGCGGCGGCGTACAGGAAGCCGACGCCCAGCAGGGTGACGGCGGTGGCGGTGACCGAGGAGAGGAGGAACTTCAGGGCCGCCTCGGGGGCGAGCCGGTCCGCGCGGCGCAGCGCGACCAGCGCGTAGACCGGGAGGGTGGCGACCTCCAGGGCGAGGATCAGGGTCGCCAGGTCGCGGGCGGCCGGCAGCAGGGCGGCGCCGGCGGCGGAGGCCAGCAGCAGGAAGACGTACTCGCCGGCGGGGACGGCGCCGGGCCGGTCGTCGGGCCGCACGAGGGCGGGCAGCGAGATCAGCGCGGCGAGCAGGGCTCCGAGCAGCACGAGCGCCTGCACGGTGAGCGCGAAGCGGTCGGCGACGTAGGAGCAGGGGGCCGGGTCCACGGTGAGGCAGAAGGTCGCCCGGTCGCCGTCGCGCAGCGGGAGCAGCAGGGCGAGGCCGGCGGCCGGTGCGGCGACGGCGAGGCCGCCGAGCAGGGCGCCGCGCCGGGCGGCCGGGAACGCCGGGGAGGCCGGCGGCAGCAGCAGGTCGGCGAGGAGCGCGAGCAGACAGCCGGCGGCGACGGCGACGACCGGCGCGATGACCGCCCACTCGATGCTCTGGATGAGGTTCATCGGGCGACTCCGGGCAGCAGGGCCTGCACGGCCGGGTCGGTGAGGCCGAGCAGCAGCGCGGGCCACAGGCCGAGGAGGAGGGTGAGGGCCGCGAGGGGGGCGTACACGGCCGACTCGGCGACGCCCGGGTCCGGGAGGCGGTCGGGGTCGGCGGCCGGTGCGGCGCCGGGTGCCTCGGCGGCGGCGAGGTCGGCGGTGGTGGGTTCGGGCGCTG
>NZ_VKHS01000256.1 GCF_014141525.1 Streptomyces calidiresistens | reverse complement strand
GGTGAGGGGGGATACGGTCGGGGACGGGGGTCCCGCCCCGGATCGCATGGATCCGTCCGTTCGGTCGGCTTATCGCACGGTAACAGCGGGGTGGTGAATCGGCGCGTCGTGCGCCTCCCGGCGCGTCGCCCGCGGGGCCCGCCCCGCCGGTGGGGTCCGCACCCGGCCCGGCGGCCCGTCGGACCCCGGTCGCACACGCTCCCCGCGTGCGCGACCCGCGCCCACCGAGCGGGGAAAACACCTGTCGCCGCCGGCCTCCGCCTCCTAGGGTGCGAGACGTGACAGCTCCTTCCTATCTGCGATATCCGCATCCGAACGGTGACCTCCTGACCTTCGTCGCCGAGGACGACGTGTGGGCGGCGCCGGTGGCCGGTGGCCGGGCCTGGCGGGTCGGCGCCGACGCCGTCCCCGTCTCCACCCCACGACTGTCGCCCGACGGCGAACACATCGCCTGGACCTCCACCCGGGACGGCGCCCCCGAGGTACACCTCGCCGCCGTGGACGGCGGCCCCTCCCGCCGCCTCACCCACTGGGGCAGCGGGGAGACCGGAGTCCGCGGCTGGCTGCCCGGCACCGGGGACGGCGGGCCGGAGATCCTGGCCATCACCCCCTGGGGACAGCCCTCACCCCGCCACACCGTGGTCCGCGCGGTGCCCGTGGACGGCGGCCCCTCCCGCGTCCTGCCGTACGGCCCCGTCAGCTCCGTCGCCCACGGACCCGGCGGGGCCGTTCTGGTGGTTTCCGCCGGCCAGTCCCGGGGCCGGGACGGCGCCCGCTGGAAGCGGTACCGCGGCGGTACCGCGGGCAAGCTGTGGATCGACCGCGACGGCTCCGGCACCTTCGAGCGGGTCCACGCCGACCTGAACGGCAATCTCGAATGGCCCATGTGGGTGGGCGGGCGCATCGCCTTCATCTCCGACCACGAGAACACCGGCGCCCTGTACTCCTCCCTGCCCGACGGCTCCGACCTGCGCCGGCACTCCCCGCTGGACGGCGGCTACGCCCGACAGGCCGCCACCGACGGCGAGCGGGTGGCCTGGATGCGGCGCGGCGAGCTCTGGCTCCTGGAATCCCTCGACGCCGACGAACCGCGCCCCCTGGACGGCATCCGCCTCGCCGGTCGCCGCGCCGACCGCCGCCCCCGACCCGTCCCCGCCCTCCGGCGGCTGGGCGGCATCGCCCCCGACCACGACGGGCGGGGCAGCGCCGTGGAGACCCGCGGCACCCTGCACTGGCTGACCCACCGGGAGGGGCCGGTCCGGGCCCTGGACGTCCGCCCGGGGGTTCGCGCCCGGCTGCCCCGGGTCTTCCGGCCGGCCGACGCCGAGAACGAACGGGTGCTGTGGGTCACCGACGCCGAGGGCGACGACGCCCTGGCCCTGGCGCCCGCGGCGCCGGCGCCCCAGGAGGAGGGCGCCCCGCCCCGGCTCCTGGCCTCCGGCGAGCTGGGCCGGGTGCTGGACCTGGCCGTGGCCCCCGACGGTTCCCGGGCCGCCGTCGCGACCCACGACGGCCGGCTGCTGCTGGTGGACCTCGCCGACGGGGCCGTTCACGAACTGGACCGCAGCGCCCACGGCGACGTCGACGGCCTCGGCTTCTCACCCGACTCCGCCTGGCTGGTCTGGTCCCACCCGGGGAGCAACCCGCTGCGGCAGCTCAGGCTCGCCCGGGTCGCCGACCGCCGGGTCGTCGAGGCCACGCCGCTGCGCTTCCGGGACTTCTCCCCGGTCTTCACCCGCGACGGCAAGCACCTGGCGTTCCTCTCCGAGCGCACCTTCGACCCGATCTACGACGCCCACGTCTTCGACCTGTCCTTCCCCGCCGCCTGCCGGCCCCACCTGCTCACCCTGGCGGCGGAGACCCCCTCGCCGTTCGGGCCGCAGCGCCACGGCCGTCCCGTCCCCGGCGGGGACGGCGGCGACCCGGCCGGTCGCCACGGGGACGGCGGGGCGGGCGCCGACGCAGGGGAGGGGGAGAGCGGCGCCGCCCGCGTCCCCACCACCCGGGTGGACATCGAGGGACTCGCCGACCGGATCATCCCCTTCCCCGTGGACGCGGGCCGCTACTCCGACCTGCGCGCCTGGGCCGACGGGGTGCTGTGGCTGCGCCAACCGATCAGCGGCACCCTGGGCACCTCCGCCGGCACCCCCGGCGGCAACCGCCCCGGCACCAGCGTGGAACGGTACGACCTCACCCGGCTGAAGACCGGCACGCTCGCCTCCGACATCCGGGAGTTCGAGGTCACCGGCGACGGCAGGCGCGTCCTGCTGCGCACCGCCGGCGGTCTGCGCAGCGTCCCCGCCGACTCCTCCAACCTCGGCGAGGACGACGAGCAGAACATCACCCTCGACCTCGGCCGGGTGCGTCTGACGGTGGACCCGGCCGCCGAGTGGCGCCAGATGTTCGACGAGACCGGCCGGCTGATGCGGGACCACTTCTGGCGGGCCGACATGGGCGGCGTCGACTGGGACGCGGTGCTGGCCGAGTACCGGCCCCTGGTCGAGCGGATCGCCACCCACGACGACCTGGTGGACCTGCTGTGGGAGGTCCACGGGGAGCTGGGTACCTCCCACGCCTACGTGACGCCCCCCGCCTCCCCGGTCCCGGCCGCCCGCCGCCAGGGCCTGCTCGGCGCCGACCTGACCCGCGACGCGGACGGCACCTGGCGGGTGGCGCGGGTACTCCCCTCGGAGACCTCCGACCCGCAGGCCCGCTCCCCGCTGGCCGCGCCGGGTGTGGCGGTGCGGAAGGGCGACGCGATCCTGGCGGTGGACGGCGTCCCGGTGGACCCCACCACCGGCCCCGGCCCCCTGCTGGCCGGTGCCGCCGACCGGGCGGTGGAGCTGACCGTCGCCCCGGCCGACGGCTCGCCCCGCCGCCACGCCGTGGTGGTCCCGCTCGACAGCGAGGAGCAACTGCGGTACCACGACTGGGTGGCCGGACGCCGGGCCGCCGTGCGCGAACTGTCCGACGGGCGGCTGGGATACCTGCACGTGCCGGACATGGTCAGCAGCGGCTGGGCCCAGCTCCACCGCGACCTGCGCACGGAGATGGGGCGCGAGGGGCTGATCGTGGACGTCCGCGAGAACCGCGGCGGCCACACCTCGCAGCTGGTGATCGAGAAGCTCGCGCGCCGGATCATCGGTTGGGACCTGATCCGTCACCAGGAGCCGCTGAGCTACCCGGAGAACGCCCCGCGCGGCCCGATCGTGGCCATCAGCAACGAGCACGCGGGCTCCGACGGCGACATGGTGACCGCCGCGATCAGGACCCTCGGCCTCGGGCCGGTGGTCGGCACCCGCACCTGGGGCGGGGTGATCGGCATCGACATGCGCTACGACCTGGTGGACGGCACCGCCATCACCCAGCCGCGCTACGCGATCTGGCTCAAGGGGTACGACTGGTCGGTGGAGAACCACGGCGTCGAACCGGACGTCGAGGTGCCCATCGCGCCGCACGAGTACGCCGCGGGCCGCGATCCCCAGCTGGAGACGGCCGTGCGGATGGCGCTGGAGGAGTTGGAGCGCAACCCGGCGGCCGTTCCGCCGGAGCTGCCCCCGCTCTGACGGTCCGTCGGCACCGGTCGGCGCACCCGGTCGGGTCCGTCGCACGGCGCCCGGTCCCGTCCCCACCGGTGGGGACGGGACCGGGCGCCGTGCCCGTGGTCCGCGCCCGTGTCCCCGGCCCGCGTCCCACCGGGCGCACGGGAACCCGGTAGCATCCCGGCCATGGCTGGAGAACCCGACGCGCACTGCCTGTTCTGCAAGATCGTGGCCGGTGAGGTTCCGGCCACCACGGTCCTGGAGACGGAGACCACGGTGGCCTTCCGGGACATCAACCCCCAGGCCCCCACGCACGTCCTGGTCATCCCCCGCGCCCACTACCCGAACGCGGCCTCCCTCGCGACCGGGGCCCCCGCGCTCGCCGCCGACGTGCTGGCGACCGCCGGCGCCGTCGCGGAGCAGGAGGGAGTGGAGGACAGCGGGTACCGGATCGTCCTCAACACGGGATCGGGCGCCGGGCAGACGGTCTTCCACGTGCACGCGCACGTGCTGGCCGGTCGCGGCCTGGAGTGGCCCCCCGGCTGAGCCCCGTCGCGCCCCGGGGTCCCGGGGCCCGTCCGTTCCCCACCCCTCCGGCGGGAGATGTCCGTGCGTGAACTCGTGGTGCTCGGCACCGCCAGCCAGGTACCGACCCGGCACCGCAACCACAACGGCTACCTGCTGCGCTGGGACGGCGAGGGCATCCTCTTCGACCCCGGCGAGGGCACCCAGCGACAGATGAGCCGGGCCGGGGTCAGCGCCCACGACATCACCCGGATCTGCGTCACCCACTTCCACGGCGACCACTGCCTCGGCCTGCCCGGTGTGATCCAGCGCATCAACCTCGACGCCGTCCCCCACCCCGTCACCGCGCATTTCCCGGCGAGCGGACGGCACTTCTTCGACCGTCTGCGGTACGCCACGGCCTACCGGGAGAGCGTGGCCCTGCGGGAGGAGCCGATCGCCGCCGACGGCGTGATCGCCCGGGTCCCCGCCTTCACGCTCTCCGCCGCCCGGCTCTCCCATCCGGTGGAGTCCTTCGGCTACCGGCTCCGCGAGCCGGACTCCCGGCGCATGCTGCCCCAGCGGCTGGCCGACCACGGCATCACCGGCCCCGACGTGGGCCGGTTGCAACGGGAGGGGCGGCTGGGGGCGGTCACCCTGGAGGAGGTCAGCGAGGAACGACCGGGCCAGGTCGCGGCCTTCGTCATGGACACCCGCCTGTGCGACGGGGTGCGGGAACTGGCCGCCGACTGCGACCTGCTGGTGATCGAATCGACCTTCCTCGACGAGGACGTGGCGCTCGCGGAGGAACACGGTCACCTCACCGCCGGCCAGGCCGGGACGGTGGCCGCCGCGGGCGGGGTGCGGCACCTGGTGCTGACCCACTTCAGCCGCCGCTACCGCGACCCCGAACCCTTCGCCCGCCAGGCCAGGGCGGCCGGCTTCACGGGGGAACTCACCGTCGCCGAGGACCTGGCGCGGATCCCGGTGCCCCCGCGCCGCCGGTCCGGGACCGGCGGCTGAGGAACGACCGTCAGAAGCCCAGGCGGCGCAGCTGCTTGGGGTCGCGCTGCCAGTCCTTGGCCACCTTCACGTGCAGGTCCAGGAAGACCGGCGTTCCGAGCAGCGCCTCGATCTGCCGCCGAGAGGTGGTGCCCACCCGCTTGAGCCGGCTCCCCTTGGGGCCGATCACGATGCCCTTCTGACTGCTGCGCTCGATGAAGATGTTGGCGTGGATGTCCAGCAGCGGGCGGTCCGCCGGCCGGTCCCCGCGCGGCAGCATCTCCTCGACCACCACCGCGATCGAGTGCGGCAGCTCGTCCCGCACCCCCTCCAGGGCCGCCTCGCGGATCAGCTCCGCCACCATGACCTGCTCCGGCTCGTCGGTCAGCTCCCCCTCGGGGTAGAGCATCGGTCCCTCGGGCAGCAGCGGCACCAGCAGGTCGGCGAGCAGACCCACCTGCCGATCGGCCACCGCCGACACCGGGACGATCTCGGCCCACTCGATGCCCAGCTCGCGGCCGAGTTGGTCCACCGCGATGAGTCGATCGGCCAGCTCCCGCTGGTCCACCAGGTCGGTCTTGGTGACGACGGCGATCTTCGGGGTGCGCTTGACGCCGGCCAGTTCCTGCGCGATGTAACGGTCGCCGGGGCCGATCCTCTGGTCGGCCGGGAGACAGAAACCGATCACGTCCACCTCGGCCCAGGTGGCGCGGACCACGTCGTTCAGCCGCTCGCCGAGAAGGGTGCGCGGCTTGTGCAGACCGGGGGTGTCCACCAGCACCAGCTGGGCGTCGGGCCGGTGGACGATGCCGCGCACCGTGTGCCGCGTGGTCTGCGGACGGTTCGAGGTGATCGCGACCTTGGTTCCCACCAGGGCGTTGGTCAGGGTGGACTTCCCCGCGTTGGGGCGCCCGACGAAACAGGCGAAACCGGAACGGTGCGGGGCCTCGGAGGGGGCCGGGGTGGGAGCGGTCATGCCCGCCATTCTCCCCGATGCGGCCACCGGGTCCGGCACCCGGTCCGCGGGCGGGCCGGGTGCCGGGCCACGGACCGGATCGGTCGGCGGGCGGGGTCAGCCCGCCGTCGTGGTCGGCCGGGGCGTGCCGTCCGGCGCGGCCAACAGCACCGGTGTCCCGGCGCCGCCGAGGTCCCGCACGGCCGCGAGGTCCTCGGCCGTGGGTTCCCCGGCCTCGGTGACCACCGCCGCCGCCTCCAGCGAGCGGGCCCCGCTGGCCACCGCCATGGCGACGGCCGTGCGCAGGGCGCTCAGCCGCAGGGACTCCAGGGCGACCGTGGACGCCACGTAGGTGCGGCCGGTCTCGTCGCGGACCGCCGCGCCCTCGGGGGCGCCGTTGCGGGCCCGGGCGCTGCGCGCCAGGGTGATGATCTTGCGGTCCTCGGGGTTCAGCGCGTCATCGCTCATGGCGAGCAGCATAGAGAGACCGGGGCCGGGCGCGGAGGGGGCGCCCCCTCCGCGGGACGGCACCGCCCCGCGGGGTCACGCCCGTCGGGAATCCCCCCGGGTC
>NZ_VKHS01000255.1 GCF_014141525.1 Streptomyces calidiresistens | reverse complement strand
CTGTGTATAAGAGACACCTGTTCACCCTCCCCGAGCCCGCCCCTCCCGCCGGCGGATGATCCGAAGGGGCCGGGAAACCGCTTCCCGCCCCGCCCGGGGTCCACCAGGATGGGGCCCATGGCTCCCCAGAACCCCACCGGAACGTCCGCCACGAGCACCCCGTCCGGCCTGCCCGGCGCCCCCGGCACCACCGGGGACGCGGGCACCACCCCCCGCCTGATCGCCGACCGGTACGTCGAGACCCACGCCGACCTCGACCCCGCCGCCGCCCTGATGATGGGCATCCGCCCCGGCAGCGACCTGCTGCCGGACTTCTCCCCGGAGGGGTGCGAGGCCCGGGCCGTCGCCGCCCGCGACACCCTCGCCGAACTCGACGCCCTCGTCCCCGAGACGGCCGTCGCCGACCTTCCCGACGTCGAGCGTCGGGCCGCCCGCCTGCTGCGCGAACGTCTCGGCTCCGACCTGGACCGCCACGAGGCCGGTGAGGAACTGGCCTTCGTCGCCCCGCTGATGTCGCCGGTGCAGCGGGTGCGGATGATGCTCGACCTCACCCCGCGCGGGGACACCGAGGAGTGGGCCGTCCTCGCCCGCCGACTGCGCCGCATGCCCGCCTGCCTGGAGGGGTACCGGCAGGCCCTGACCGCCGGCCGGGAACGGGGATTGCGGGCCGCGCCCCGCCAGGTCGAGGCGGTCGCCGACCAGCTCGCCGACGCCCTGGACACCCGCTGGTACCACTCCCTGGTCGCCGAGGCGGACACCCTGCCGAACGGGGGCGCCCCCGCCGCCCTGCGCGCCGACCTCGCGGAGGCCGCCGACACGGCCGCCTCCGCCGCCGCCGCGCTCCGCGACCACCTGCGCGAGGAGTACCTCCCGGCCGTCGCCGACGTCCCCGACGCCGTGGGCGAGGAGCGGTACCTGCTCGGCGCCCGCCGCTGGACCGGCGCCGACCTCGACCTCGACGACGCCTACGCCTACGGCTGGGAGGAGTACCGACGCCTGCGGTCCGAGATGATCGAGGCCGCCGGCGCGGTCCTGCCCGGCGCCGACCCGGCCTCCGCGATGGACCACCTCAACCGGCACGGTCGCGCGATCGAGGGCGTGGAGGAGATCCGCGTCTGGCTCCAGGAGTTCATGGACCGCACCATCGCCGAGGTGGACGGCACCCACTTCGACCTGCCGGAGCCGGTGCGCCGGGTGGAGTCGATGATCGCGCCGCCCGGTTCGGCCGCCGCGCCCTACTACACCGCGCCCTCCCTGGACTTCTCCCGCCCCGGACGCACCTGGCTGCCCACCATGGGCGAGACCCGCTTCCCGCTGTGGAGCCTGGTCAGCACCTGGTACCACGAGGGCGTCCCCGGCCACCACCTCCAGTTGGCCCAGTGGACCCACCTCGCCGACCGGCTCTCCCGGTACCAGACCGGCCTCGGCAAGATCAGCGCCTCCACCGAGGGGTGGGCCCTGTACGCGGAGCGGCTGGCCGACGAACTCGGCCTGCTCACCGACCCCGGCGACCGCCTCGGCTACCTCTCCGAGCAGATGCTGCGTGCCATGCGGGTGATCATCGACATCGGGATGCACACCGGGCGCCGGATCCCCGAGGGCGTGCCGCAGCCGGGTCCCGGCGGCCCCGAGCTGCGCGCCGGGGACGCCTGGACGCCGGAGCTCGCGCACGCCTTCGTCTCCGCGTACAGCGGGATGGAGGCGAAGTACATCACCTCCGAGATCACCCGCTACCTGGGTGGCCCCGGCCAGGCGATCAGCTACAAGCTGGGCGAGCGGGCCTGGCTGGCCGGGCGCGAGGCGGCCCGGGCGGCGCACGCGGCGCGCGGCGCGGAGTTCGACCTCAAGGCGTGGCACACGGCGGCCCTGGCGCTGGGCTCCCTGGGCCTGGACGACCTCGCCGACGAGTTGGCCGTCCTGCCGTGACGCCCGGCGGCCCGACCGCGGACCCGCCCTCCGCGCCCGGCACCTCCCCGGCGGCCGGCCCGGACGCCGGGGCCGGGGACGGGACGGTCGTGATGGACGAGCGGCTGCGGATGGTGCCCGCCGACCCCGCGGCGTACCGGGCCGCCCACGCGCGTGCCGAGGCCGCCCTCGCGGCGGCCCGTGCCGGGGGCGGCCCGGTGGGATTCGCGCCGCTGCGCCGGGTGGGGGTCGGCCGGCTGGTGCTGGGCGACCCCGCCGGCGCCCGGGGCCCGCTCGCCGAGGCCGTCCGGTGCGCCGACACCCCGCGCCGGCGGGTCGCGGCCCTGGTCAACCTCGCCGACGCCCACCGCTACGACGACGGGGGACCCCACCGGGGGCCCACCGGCGGAGCCCCCGGCCGGGCCCGGGCGCTGTCGCTGTACCGGCGGGCGCTGCGCCTGGCCCGCCGGGCCTGCCCCGAGCTGGAGCACTTCGCCCTCCAGCACCTCGGCAAGCACCACCTGGACGCGGACGAGCCGGACCGGGCCCGGCCGCTGCTCCTGGCGGCGCTGCGGGCCCGCCGGGAGCTGGGCGACGCGGAGCTGATCGCCTCCACCGAGGCGGCGCTCGCCCGCTGCGGCGGTCCGCCGGCCGCACCCGGGGCAGACTGACCGGATGACGCAGCCGCACGGGGCGCCCGGGGTTCCCGGCACGCCCGCAGAGCCCGACGCCGGCGGCGCGGACCGGCCCGCGCCCCTGCCGCCGCCCGCCCTGCTGGACGGCCGGGCCGTCGAGCCGGAGGAACTGCGGGCCCTGGCCCTGACCGGCTACGGCCACTTCACCACCCTGCGGGTGGAGGACGGCCGGGTGCGCGGCCTGGATCTGCACCTGGAGCGGCTGACCCGGGACGGGCGCGCGCTGTTCGGCACGGCTCCCGACCCGGGATGGGTGCGGGAGCTGCTGCGGCGGTCCCTCGCCCTGTACCCGGGGGCGACGGGCGGGGAGCCGCCGGCGGTCACCGCGCGGATCACCGTCTTCGACCCGGCCCTGGACATCGCCCGCCCGGAGACCGCCGGCCGACCCGCCGTGCTGGTCACCCTGCGTCCGGTCCCCGCCGCCGGGGAGGCGCCCGCCGCGCTGCGGTTGCGCACGGTCCGCTGTGTCCGCGAGCTGCCGGAGATCAAGCACACCGCCCTGCTGGGGGCCCTGCACCGACGGCGGGAGGTCCGTCGCGCGGGCTGGGACGACGCGCTGTTCGTGGACGCCGCCGGGCTGATCGCCGAGGGGCCCACCTGGAACATCGGCCTGTGCGTGACCGATCCCGGCCCGGCCGGGGGCCGGGCCGGCGCGGCCCGGGTGGTGTGGCCGCGCGCCGCCGCCCTGCCGGGGGTCACCGCGGCGCTGCTGCGGGAGCGGTGTCGCGTCGGGGGCGATCACGCGCACGTCCCGGTGCGCCGTGACGCGCTGCCCCGGGTGGCGGGCGGGGTGGTGCGGGCGGCGTTCGTGACCAACGCGGCGGTGGGGGTGCGGCCGGTCGCGGCCGTGGACGACCTCGACCTGGACCCGGCGCATCCGTTGATCGGGGAGTTGGCGGAGCGGTACCGGGCCCTGCCGGGCGACGTGGTCTGACGGGCCGGGCCCGGGGCCCCGGCACCCCGGGTGTCGGGCGCGGTGACCGGAGTGCCGGCGAGGGCGAGGGGCGGGGGCCGGAGTCGGGCCGCGCCGGACGCGCGGACCGTCCCACCCGCCCGGGCGGGTGGGGGAAGCCGCCGGCTCAGCGGCGTCCGGGCGGGGTCCACACCTCGCCGCCGAGCACCTGCCGCATCCCGATCCACACCATGTTCATCATGCGCAGCGCGGTGTCCTCGGCGGAGCGGCGCGGGTGACGCTCCATCCAGTCGGTGAGGGAGTCGGCGGCGCCGACCAGGGCGTGGCCCACGAACTCGGCGTCCTCCCCGCCGAGTCGGGTGGCCGGCGTGCCGGGTTCGCCGACCAGTGAGATGCCGTCGCGCACCAGTCGCGTCACCTCGGTCATGATGGCCCGGCGGGCGCGGTCGATCTCCCCGGCCACCGCCTCGCCGACATCGGCGGCGTGCCGGTGCAACACCACCCAGCCGTCCCGGTGGTCGGTGACGAAGCGGAAGAACGCCTCCAGCCCCGCCCACAGCCGGGCCTCGGGGGTGTCGCCGGTGTGCGCGGCCTCCCGGAGCGTGGTGACCAGGCGTTCGGACTCGCGGCGGACGCAGGCGATGAACACCGCCTCCTTGGAGCCCAGATAGAGGTAGACCATGGGCTTGCTGATCCCGGCCCGTTCGCAGATCTCGTCCACGGCGGCGGCGTGGTAGCCGCGTTGGGAGAACACCTCCAGCGCCGCGTCGACGATCTGCTCCTCACGGACCGCGCGTGGGAGACGGCGCCTGGGTTTCTCCGTCACCCTTGCACCCTATCCGCAGGGCATTTAGTGTGATCGGCCGGTGAACCTACCGGCCGGTTAAACAAGAGATCCGGCGTTGTCCCCGGCTCCACGCGTTCGCCCGGCCGTCGTGTCGGGGCCGCACCCCCACCGGCCCCGGCACGAAGGACTTCCGGCATGAGCGGTTTCGGCCTCGACCTCGACGACGACCAGCGCACCCTGCGCGACTGGGTGCGCGGTTTCGCCGAGGAGGTCGTCCGCCCGGCCGCCGCCGAGTGGGACGAACGCGAGGAAACCCCCTGGCCCGTCATCCGGGAGGCGGCCCGTATCGGCCTCTACGGCTTCGAGTCCCTCGCCTCGATGCACGGCGACCCCACCGGCCTCTCCCTGCAGATCGCGAACGAGGAACTGTTCCGGGGCGACGCCGGGATCGGCATGTCCCTCTTCGGCACCTCGTTGGCCGTCGCCGGGATCTTCTCCGCGGGCACCCCCGACCAACTCGGCGAGTGGATCCCGCAGTGCTTCGGCGACGCCGCCGACCCGGCCGTGGCCGCCTTCTGCGTCTCGGAGCCGGAGGCCGGCTCCGACGTCTCCGCCCTGCGCACCCGGGCCCGGTGGGACGAGGCGCGGGACGAGTGGGTCCTCGACGGGCAGAAGGCGTGGATCACCAACGGCGGGATCGCCCGGGTGCACGTCGTCGTCGCCTCGGTGGACCCCGAACTCGGCGCCCGGGGGCAGGCCGCCTTCGTCGTCCCGCCCGACACGCCGGGCCTGGTCGGCGGCCCGAGGATCAAAAAGCTCGGGCTGCGCGCCTCGCACACCGCCGACGTC
This sequence comes from Streptomyces calidiresistens, assembly GCF_014141525.1. Lineage (GTDB taxonomy): Bacteria > Actinomycetota > Actinomycetes > Streptomycetales > Streptomycetaceae > Streptomyces > Streptomyces calidiresistens. The sequence goes on along the minus strand of NZ_VKHS01000255.1, from coordinate 1,433 downwards.
TTCCTCGACGGCGTGCGGGTCCCCGGCTCCTGTCTGCTCGGCGGGAAGGAGAAGCTGGACGCCCGCCTCGCCCGGGCCCGCGAGCGGCTGCGCTCGGGGGAGGCGAACGGCGGGAAGGGCGGGGGAGCCCGTCGCCAGGACGCCATGGCCACCTTCGAGCTCAGCCGCCCCACCGTCGCCGCCCAGGCCCTCGGCATCGCCCGCGCCGCGCACGAGTACGCCATGGAGTACGCCGACGGCCGGATCGCCTTCGGCCGGCCGATCATCGAGAACCAGGCGATCGCCTTCGCCCTGGCCGACCTGCGCACCGAGATCGACGCCGTGCGGTTGCTGATCTGGCGCGCCGCCTGGATGGGCGCCACCGGCAAGCCGTTCGACGCCGCCCAGGGCTCCATGTCCAAGCTGCGCGCCGGGGAACTGGCCGTCGCCGCCACCGAGAAGGCGATCCAGATCCTCGGCGGCGCCGGCTACAGCCGTGAGCACCCGGTGGAGCGGATGTACCGGGACGCGAAGATCTACACGATCTTCGAGGGGACCAGCGAGATCCAGCGGCTGGTCATCGCCCGGGCCGTCACCGGCCGCCACATCCGCTGAGCGTCGCATCCGCCGGCCGCCACATCCGACCGCCGTATCCGCCGGCCACCGCCCCGGTGTCGGGGCGGCGGCCGGGCGGACCGCCGGGCTCAGGTGAGGCGGGTGAGGTCGTCCCGGGTGAAGGGGCGCACCTCGGCGGTCCGCCCGGTGCGGATCTTCTCCGCCCACTCCGGGTCGGTGAGCAGGGCGCGACCCACCGCGATCAGGTCGAACTCGTCCTCGTCGAGGCGCTCGACGAGCTGTTCGATCCCCGTGGGGCGGGCCCCTCCGCCGGTGAAGGCGGTGGTGAACACCTCGTCCAGGCCGACCGAGCCCACCGAGATGACGGGCAGGCCGGTCAACTTCTTCACCCATCCGGCCAGGTTGAGGCGGGATCCCTCGAACTCGGGCTCCCAGTACCGCCGGGTGGAGGCGTGCACGGCGTCCACGCCCGCCTCGACCAGCGGGGCGAGGATCGACTCCAGCTCCGCAGGGGAGTGGGCGAGCCGGGCCGTGTAGTCGACGGCCTTCCACTGCGAGATCCGCAGCACCACCGGGAAGTCGGGCGAGGTGGCCTCCCGGACCGCGGCGATGACCTCGGTCGCGAACCGGGTGCGGGCCACCGGGTCGCCGCCGTAGGCATCGGTGCGCCGGTTGGTGCCCTCCCACAGGAAGCTGTCGATCAGGTAGCCGTGCGCGCCGTGCAGTTCCACGCCGTCGAAGCCCAGCCGGCGCGCTGTCGCGGCGGCCTCGGCGAAGGCGGTGACCACGGCCTCGATGTCCCCGGTGGTGGGGACGGGACCGGCCTCGCCGATCGGGGTGCCGTCGGGGCCGAGCCCGGAGGGGGTGAACACGGGGGC
>NZ_VKHS01000254.1 GCF_014141525.1 Streptomyces calidiresistens | reverse complement strand
GGCGTCCCCCGCTGGCGCCGGGGCAGCGGCAAGGGCTGGGTCACCGCCGAGTACTCGATGCTGCCCCGCTCCACCAACACCCGCGGCGACCGCGAGGCGGTGCGCGGCCGGATCGGCGGACGCACCCCACGGGTCGCGGCCCGTGATCCGGGCGGTGGCCCGCAGGACCGTCGCCCCCCGCTCCCGGTACCCCCTCACCTGCGCGCTGTCGTCCAGCCCCCGGACCATGCCGTCGCGGTAGTCCCGCAGGGCGGGCCACTCCCGGGCGGGATCGGAGACCCCGGCCACCGCGGCGGCCTGCGCACCGACCTCGGGGGACCGCAGCAGGGTCTTGGACGGCACGCACGCCCAGTAGGCGCACTCGCCCCCCACCAGTTCCCGCTCCACCAGGGCGACGCGCCGACCCGCGTCCAACAGACGGCCGGCGACCGTCTCGCCCCCCGGACCCGCCCCGATGACGACGGCGTCGAACTCCACGGCCATACCGGCTCCACTCCCGGGTCGCTCTCCCGGCCCGACGGACGCCCGGGCCGCGGTTCCACCCTCTCCCGGGGGCCGCGGGCGCGCCCGTCGACCGCGAGCGGCGTGACGCCCACCGGGTGTCGTCGCGGACAGCAGGGGTCAGTCGGCCGGCCGAGGGGTACAGCGATCGTTGACGCCGCGGTCGCCCGGCCGCGGAACGCCGACGACGACCGGAGGTCGCGTGACTTCGTCAGCGCTCGCCCCACCCACCCTCCTCGCGCGGTTCCGGGACGTCCGCGCGCTCACCGAGCGGCTCGCCTCGCCGCTCTCGCCGGAGGACCAGACGGCGCAGTCCATGCCGGACGCCAGCCCCACGAAGTGGCACCGGGCCCACACGTCGTGGTTCTTCGAGGAGTTCCTGCTCGGGCCCGCGGGGGGGTACCGCCCCTACGACCCGACCTTCGGATACCTGTTCAATTCCTATTACGAGGCCGTCGGTCCCCGGCATCCCCGCCCCCACCGCGGGTTGATCACCCGGCCGTCGGCCGAGGAGGTCGGCCGCTACCGGGCGCACGTCGACCGCGCGGTCGGGGACCTGCTGGCCGACGCGCCCGGCGGAGAGCACGACGGGATCGTCGAGCTGGGGCTGAACCACGAGCAGCAGCACCAGGAACTGCTGGTCATGGACGCGCTGCACCTCCTGTCGCACCACCCCTTCGGTCCAGCCATGGTCCGCCGGCCCGCCGACGACACCGCCGGGGACCCCGACCCGCTCCCGCAGACCTGGCGCGCCGTCCCGGGCGGACTCCACGAGATCGGCCACGACGGGAAGGGCTTCGCGTTCGACAACGAGGGCCCGCGCCACACCGTCCACCTGGTGCCCTTCGAGATCGCCGAACGCGCCGTCACCAACGAGGACTGGTTGGCCTTCATGGCCGACGACGGGTACTCCCGTCCCGAGCTCTGGCTCTCCGACGGCTGGGCGGCCGTCCGCCGGCACGGCTGGCACGCCCCCGGCTACTGGCACCGGGACGACGACGGGAGGTGGACCGTCTTCGGCGCCGCCGGGACGCGCCCCCTGCGCCGCGCCGAGCCGGTGTGCCACGTCTCCTTCTACGAGGCGGACGCGTACGCGCGCTGGGCCGGGGCCCGGCTTCCCACCGAAGCCGAATGGGAGGTCGCCGCCCGGGACGTCGCCGACCGACGGGGAGAGCTGCTCGACCCCGACCGCCTGCACCCCGGTCCGGTCGGCCGGCACATGATCGGGGACGTCTGGGAGTGGACCTCCAGCGCCTACCTGCCCTATCCGGGATTCCGCCCGGCGGAGGGCGCCGTCGGCGAGTACAACGGGAAGTTCATGTCCGACCAACACGTGTTGCGGGGGGCGAGCTGCGTCACCCCGGCCGGTCACGAACGGGTGACCTACCGGAATTTCTACCCCGCCGCCTCCCGGTGGGTCTTCGCAGGCCTGCGATTGGCCCGCCTGTGAGGCCCACCGGGGCGGCCGGGGCCGCCGGCAAGCCCGCGGACGGCGACCGCCGCCGGGGAGCGGGCATCCGCGTGGACCGTCTGCTCACCCCCGAAGAACGCCGGGCCGACCTGGTGGCGGACGTCCGCGCCGGTCTGGGCGCCGAGCGCCGGAGTCTGCCGCCGAAGTGGTTCTACGACACCCGGGGCTCCCGCCTCTTCGAACGCATCACCGAACTGGAGGAGTACTACCCCACCCGTCGGGAGCGCGCGATCCTCGGCTCGCACGCCCTGGACATCGCCGAGGTCATCCGCGCCGACACCCTCGTCGAACTCGGCAGCGGCACCTCGGAGAAGACCCGCATCCTCCTCGACGCCCTGGCCAAGACCGGCACCCTGCGACGCTACGCGGCCCTGGACGTGGACGAGTCCGTGCTCACCGCGGCCGGGGCCGCGGTCGCGGAGGAGTACCCCTCGATCACGGTGCACACCGTGGTCGGCGACTTCGAACGCCACCTGTCGTCACTGCCCACCGGGGGCCGGCGCCTGGTGGCCTTCCTCGGCGGCACCATCGGCAATCTCCTGCCCCGGGAGCGGGCACGGTTCCTGCGCACCCTGGCGGAACACCTGGCGCCCGGCGACGGACTCCTGCTCGGCACCGACCTGGTCAAGGATCCGGCCCGCCTGGTCGCCGCCTACGACGATGCCGCCGGGGTGACGGCGGAGTTCAACCGCAACGTGCTCCAGGTCCTGGTCCGGGAACTCGGTGCCGAGCTGGACCCCGACGGGTTCGACCACGTCGCGGTGTGGAACGGGGCCGAGGAGCGGATCGAGATGAGACTCCGGGCCCGGGGCGAGCAGACGGTACGCGTGCTGGAACTGGAGGTGACCTTCGCCGACGGGGAGGAGCTGCTCACCGAGACCAGCGCCAAGTTCCGCCGCGCGGGTGTGGAGCGCGAACTCGCCGGGGCCGGCTTGCGTCTCCGCTCCTGGTGGACCGACCCCGACGGCGACTACGCCCTCTCCCTCGCCGTCAAACCGGCCCCCTGACCCCGGCCCGTCGGGGTGCGGCGGGTACGGGGAGCCGGTCGGGGCGACCGGCTCCCCGTACCCGCCCGTCACCCGTCCGCCGCGCCGGGATCGCACACCAACTCGGCCCGCCGGTCGACGGACACCCGCGCCCGGACCACCGCCGCCGGTGCGACCCCCGGGGGGGAAAGGGCGGGAGCGTGCCGCAACGCCCGGGCCGCTCCCGCCCGGGCCCGCCGGGTCGCGATCCCCTCCTCACCGATCGATATCGAGGAGTTCTCCCGTGGTCGGAAGGGACCACCCCTCGGGGGAGCGGCGGCCCGGCCCCGGTGGCCGTGTGTCGCACCAGGTGCCCCGGACCCGTGAACGGCCCGCGGCAACCGAATACCGGGGCCCCTTCACGGTGCCCGGTACCGTCGTGACACCACAGGGGAGGCCACCAGATCGGGCGGAAAGGTCAGATCGAGCCTCCGTTCGGCGGCGGCGACGGCCGCCCGGGAAGCCGGGGGACGCAGCAGGGCGCGACTGATGGGCGCGTGGTCCGCCCACCGGGCGTCGACGCGGACCCACGACTCCCTCCACCGGTGGCGCGCCCCCGGCGTCACCACTGTCACGTGACGGCGTGGGACGCACCGCGACGGCCGCCTCCGACAATTCCCGGGCCCGCGTCGGCGTACGATGACGGGAATGGCCAAGGACACCACCCCGCTGCGCGGCGGGACCGCCGACCCGATGCGTACCCTCGCCCTGCTGTGGGGCGCGCGCGACCGTCGCCCCGCGCGCAACGCCCGCCACGACCTGAGCGTGGACCGCATCGTCCGGGTCGCCATCGGGGTCGCGGACTCCGAGGGGGTGGACCGCCTGTCCATGCGTCGGATCGCGGAGGAACTGGGCGTCGGGACGATGACGCTCTACACCTACGTGCCGGGCAAGGCCGAACTCCTCGAGCTGATGGTGGATACCGTCCACGGGGAGGTCCTCGGCGGCCCCGTGGACGCCGAGGGGGAAGCCGGGGAGGGGGATTGGCGGGCCCGCCTGGACCGGGTCGCCCGGGACAACTGGGGGTTGTTCCGCCGTCATCCCTGGATGCTGCACGTGGGCGTCAACCGGCCCGCGCTGGGCCCCAACGCCATCGCCAAGTACGAACGCGAACTCCACGCCGTGGCCGACATCGGCCTGACCGCGGTCGAGATGGACACCGTCGTCAACCTCGTGATCGGCCATGCGCAGACCACCGCCCGTCGCGCGGACGAGACCGAACGGGTCGAGCGGGACACCGGTATGACCGACGAGGAGTGGTGGCGTGCGCACGGTCCCGTCCTGGGGTCGTTGATGGACTCCTCGGCCTTCCCCCTGGCCGCCGCGGTCGGGGACGAGGTGGGAGCGGCGTTCGGGCGGGCGTACGATGCCGCCCACAACTTCGAATTCGGCCTGCGACGCATCCTCGACGGCATCGCGGTGATGGTGGAAGCCCGCACCGGCACCGACTGACAGGGCGCCGAACCCGGGCGCGGCACCGGAGCCGGGCTCCGGTGCCGCGCCCGGGCCCCACTCAGCGGTTCAGCCCCCGGAAGGCGTGCACCGACAACGGGAAGAAGACGAGCACCAGGACCACCGGCCACACCACCGCCATCACCGGGGAATGGTCGGTGACCCACGAACCCGAGGCGACACCGGGGCTCCCGAACAGCTCCCGGCAGGCGTCGACCGTCGAGGAGATCGGGTTCCAGTCGGCGAGCGTGCCCAGCCAACCGGGCATCGTGGCCGTGGCGACAAAGGCGGAGGAGAGGAAGCCGACCGGGAACTCCAGGGTCTGTACCCCGTTGACCGCACCTTCCCGGGAGAGTGTGAGCCCCAGGTACACGCCCACCCACACCAGGGCGAAACGCAGCAGCAGGACCAGGCCGATCGCAGCCACGAATCCCCCGACGGTGCCGTGGTGCCTCCACCCGATCACCAGGGCCGCGAGGAGTATCACGCCCAGCGTCGCGACGGCCAGGAGCATGTCCGTCACCGCGCGCGCGATCAACACCGCGGCGGGCGACATCGGCAGGGAGCGGAAACGATCGGTCACCCCGCGCTCCCGGTCGGTCGCCACCGCCTGAGTGGTCGTCCCGACGCCGAAGAGCATGGCCATCACGAACATGCCGGGCATCAGGAAGTCCCGGTACCCGCCTCCGCCGGGGACCACCATGGCACCGCCGAGGAGGTGGACGAAGATCAGGATGATCAGGACATTGAAGGCCAGGGAGAAGAGCAACGGACCGGGACGGGCCACCTGGTGCAGGATCGCCCGGTGGGTGAGGACCCAACTGTCGACGAGGAGTGCGGGGAGGTGTCCTCCCGGGCCCTCGGGCGGGGGACCGCTGCGTGACCCGGGAGATGCCCGGGTTCCGAACCGCCCCGCGCCGGGAACGGCAGCCGCCGTGGTGTCGGTCATGCGCGCAACTCCCGTCCGCTCGTTCCGGTTCCGCTCCCCGTACGGTCCCCCCGACCGGATTGTGGGCCGGTCAGGTGGAGAAAGACCTCGTCCAGGGTGGGGCGCCGCAGGGTCAGGTCCTCGATCGCGATGCCGGCGTCGTCCAGCAGTCGGACGACATCGGTCAGGGCGGCTGCCCCGTCCGGTACCCGCACCCCGATCCGGCGGGTGTCCCCGTCCACCACGGGCTCCCCGATGCCCAGATCGGCCGCGATCGAGGCGGCGGTACCCAACCGCCCGATGTCGTGCACGACGAACTCGACGCGGTCCTCGCCGATGAGGGATTTCAGGTTCTCCGGGCTGCCCTCCGCGATCACGCGCCCGGCTTGGATCACATTGATCCGCGAGGCCAACTGATCCGCCTCGTCCAGATACTGGGTGGTGAGCAGCACGGTCGTGCCGTCGGCCACCAACTCCCGGATCGCCTCCCAGACCTCGTTGCGTCCGCGCGGGTCGAGGCCCACGGTCGGTTCGTCCAGGAACAGAACGGCCGGTGCCGGGATCAGTGCCACCGCCAGGTCCACCCGGCGCCGCATGCCTCCCGAGTAGGTGGAGACCGGTCGATCGGCGGCTTCCCCCAGGTGGAATCGCTCGATCATCCGGGAGGCACGGGCTCGCGCCTCCCGCGCACCGAGGCGGTGGAGGCGCCCGAACATCACCAGGTTCCGGTAACCGCTCAACTCCTCGTCGATCGCCGGATTCTGTCCCACCAGCCCGATCCGGCGACGGACCCGGTCGGGCTCACGGCCCACGTCGTGCCCGGCCACCCGTGCCCACCCCCCGTCGGACCGCAGCAGGGTCGCGAGGATGCGCACCGCTGTCGTCTTTCCCGCACCGTTCGGCCCGAGCAGACCGCACACCGTTCCCCCCGGCACGCGGAGATCGAAGCCGTCCAGTGCGTGCTCGTCCCCGTACCGCTTGCGCAGCCCTTCGGCGACGACCACCGAGTCGATGACATCCACTTCCGGAGCCCTCCGTCGATTTTCATCCCGTACAGCGTACGGTTCAGCGTATCGTACATCGTACGGGATGGAATGCGAAGCGAGCCCCGGAGAGGAGCGGGGGAGGGTCCCGCACCTCGACGGGCGAGGAACGACCCCGGCCCCCGGCGTGCTCGGCCACATCCCGCCGGGGAGGTCCGGATTCCCGCGGCGGGGCGCGGAG
>NZ_VKHS01000253.1 GCF_014141525.1 Streptomyces calidiresistens | reverse complement strand
GGTGGGAGGGGCCCCGGCGGTGCTGTCGGTGGCCGGCCCGCTGTCGGCCGACACGGACGGCGCCACCGTCCCGACCCCGACGGTGATGCACCTCGTGGTCGGTGCCGGGGCGATCCTCGCGCCGGCACTCCACCGCCGTCATCGTCCCGGCGGGTGACCGTGCCCTCGGAACCCGGGCCCGTGCGCACCGGGGCGCGACCCCGCCGGGGGACGGGTCCCCGCGGGGTCACGCCCCGGCGGTACCGGTGGGGCGGGTGCCGTCGCGCAGGGCCGAGTCGAGGCCCGGGTGGATGGGCAGGATCGGTCCCAGCCCCATGATGTCCAGCACCCGGGCGGTGTGCGCCGGCACGTTCACCAGCGCGATGCGCGCCCCGGCCTCCACGGCCCGGTTCCGCGCCGTGATGAAGCCCGTGATGCCGCTGGAGTCGCAGAACTCCAGGCCGCCCAGGTCGAGCACGAACACCTCGCCGGGCGCGAGGGCCTGCTCGCGCAGGGCCCGGTGGAAGCGCTCCGCGCTGTGGAAGTCGAGTTCGCCGCGTACGGTCAGGATGGTTCCGTTCCGGATCCGCCGGACGCCCGTGGTCAGGTCGGTCATGTCGGTCATATCGGTTTCCCGGTGGTGTGCGGTGGGACGCCGAGGGCGAGGAGGGCGGTGTCGTCGTCCGCGCCCGGGTCGAACCTCTCCAAGAGGGTGGTCACGGCCTCGACCAGGCGATCGGCCCCCGCCGGCGCCAGGTTCTCCGCGAGGACGCGCAGCGCCCGCTCGCCGTAGCGGGCGGCCCCCGCGCCCACGCGGGCCTCGGTGAGTCCGTCGGTGTACAGCAGGAGGGTGTCACCGGCCCGCAGGGTGACCCCGGTGCCGACGAAACGGGGGCGGGGCAGGACGCCGACCAGCACCCCGCCCGGGGTGGGCAGGTACTCCGCGCGGCCCTCCGAACGGAGCAACAAGGCCGGGGGATGCCCACCGCTCGCGAACCGGACCGCGTACGCCCCGGGGGAGCCGTCCCCCCGGACGGCCGACGGGGTCAGCGAGCCGGCGATGACGGTGCAGTAGCGCGGGTCCCCGTCGGCGCCGCGTTCGTACAGGACGTCGTTGAGGACGTGCAGCGCGCCGACCGGGTCCGGCTCGTGCAGCACGGCGGTGCGCAGGGTGTAGCGGATCAACGAGGTCACGGCCGCGGCCTCGGGCCCCTTGCCGCAGACGTCACCGAGGAAGAACCCCCAGCGCCCCTCACCGAGCGGGAAGAGGTCGTAGAAGTCGCCGCCCAGGTGGTCGGGGGAGGCGGTGTGGTAGTGGGCGGCCGCCTGCAGGTTCGGCACCCGGGGCAGCGAGGGCGGCAGGAGGCTGCGCTGGAGGGTGGCCAGCACCTCCCGGAGCCGGCGGCGTTCCCGCTCGGCCGTCTCCCGGGCCCGCTCGGCCGTCTCCGCGGCCTCCTCGGCCTCCCGGCGGGCACGCAGCAACTCGTTCTCGTAGGCCCGCCGCTCGCTGGCGTCGAAGACGGTGGTGCGGATGAGCAGGTGCTGGCCGTCGGTGCCGGTCTTCACGGTGGAGGTCACCAGCACCGGCAACCGCCCGCCGTCGGCGCGGCGCAGCTCCAGGGCGATGCCCGAGACCTCGCCCTGCATCCGCAGCAGCGGCGCGAAGTGGGTCTCGTGGTAGAGCCGGCCGCCCACGGTGAGCAGGTCGGAGAAGCGCATCCGCCCCACCACCTCCTCACGGGTGAGGCCCAGCCAGCCCAGGAGCGTGGAGTTGATCCGGGCGATCTCCCCGTCCAGCAGGGTGGAGAGGTAGCCGCACGGCGCGTGCTCGTACAGGTCCTCGGTGCTGTCCTCGAGCAGCGCGGTGAAGGTCTCCGGCCCGGGCGCCGCCGAGCCGGCACCCGGTGCACCCCCGCGTCCGGTGTCCCCGTCGCCGGCGCCGGGCGAGCTCATCGGCCGCGCTCCCGGAGGAAGGACAGGATCGCCCCGACGGTGGCCTCCGGGGCGCTGAGGTGGGGACAGTGGCCGGTGGCGTCGAGCGTCACCAGGGTGCTGTCGGGGATCGCGGCGTGCACGTGGGCACCGACCTCCCGCGGGGCGATGGGATCCTGCTCGCACTCCAGGATCAGCGTCGGCACCCGCAGGTCGGGCAGCTCGGCGCGGGTGTCGGAGAGGAAGGTGGTCCGGGCGAAGACCCGGGCGATCGCCGGGTCGGTGGCGCAGAAGCTCTCGGTCAGCTCCTCACCCAGTTCGGGCCGCTCGGGGTTGCCCATGATCACCGGGGCCATGGCGGCCGACCAGCCGAGGTAGTTGGAGTCCAGTGCCTCCAGCAGCTCGTCGATGTCCGCCTCGGTGAAGCCGCCCCGGTAGCCGGTGTCGGGGTCGTCGAGGTAGCGGGGCGAGGGGGTCACCATCACCAGCTCGGAGAACAGATGCGGGGCCCGCGCGACGGCGCGGGCCCCGATCATGGCGCTGACGGAGTGACCGATGAAGATCACCTCGCGCAGGTCGAGTTCCTCGCAGATCTCCAGGACGTCCCGGGCGTAACCGTCCAGGCTCGCGTAGCGGTCGGCGTCCCAGGAGGCGAGGTCGGAGCCGCCCGAACCGACGTAGTCGAAGAGGACCACCCGGTGCTCCTCGGCCAGCGCGGGAACCACCAGCCGCCACATGTTCTGATCGCACCCGAAGCCGTGTGCCGGCATCACCACCGGGCCGTCGGGCCGACCGGTGATCACGACGTTGTTGCGCCTGCGCACGTCCATGGGCCCATCCTGCCACCGATCGGCCCCGTCCGGGGATCGATCGCCGAACGGCGGGGACGAGCCGGTCGGGGAGGTGCGTGCCCCTCCCCGACCGGCCGGGTCACAGCGCGCCGGGGCGCAGCCGCTTGTCGATCGCCACCACCACCGAGGCCAGGGCGGCCAGGGCCAGGATCCGGGCCCAGGTGTCGAAGCCGATCGGCTCGGTCCGGAAGAGGGTGTTCATCACCGGCACGTAGGTGATGAGCACCTGCGCGAGGATCTGCAGACCCACCCCGACGTGGATCCACGGGTTGGTGAAGAACCCCACCCGCCACGCGGGTTGCCGCAGCGACCGGCAGCTGAACAGGTAGAACACCTGGATCGCGATGACCACGTTCATCGCGGCCGTGCGCGCCGCCTCGTCCGAGGCCCCGAGCGAGCGCTCGTGGGCGAACAACCACATGGCGGCGGCCACGATCAGCACGCCCACCAACAGCACCCGCAGGCCCAGCGCCCGGGTCAGCAGGGGTTGGGAGGGACTGCGCGGCGGCCGGTCCATGATGCCGCGCTCGCGCGGTTCGAAGGCCAGCATCAGCCCCAGGAGCACGGCCGTGGTCATGTTCACCCACAGGATCTGGGTGGGGAGCACCGGCAGCGCGGTGCCCATCACGATCGCGGCGAGGATGACCAGCGCCTGTCCCATGCTGGTGGGCAGGATCCAGACGATGAACTTGGAGAGGTTGTCGAAGACGCCCCTCCCCTCCTCCACCGCCGCCTCGATGGTGGAGAAGTCGTCGTCCAGCAGTACGGCGTCGGAGGCCTCCTTGGCCACCTCGGTGCCGCCGCGGCCCATCGCCACACCGATGTCCGCCTGGCGCAGCGCCGGCGCGTCGTTCACGCCGTCGCCGGTCATCGCCACGACCTCGTCGCTCTCCTGGAGTGCCTCCACCATCCGCAGCTTCTGCTCCGGGGAGACCCGGGCCAGGACGGTGGCCCCGCGCAGCGCGGCGCGGTACTCCTCCGGCGGCATGGCGGCCAGCTCCCCGCCGGTGACCACGGCGCCGGGCCGCTCGGTGGGCAGCCCGAGGTCCGTGGCGACCGCCCGCGCGGTCGCCATGTGGTCACCCGTGATCATCTTCACCTCGATGCCGGCCCGCAGACAGGTGGCCACGGAGTCCCGGGCGGCGTCGCGGGGCGGATCCATCATGGCGTGCAGGCCGGTGAGCACGAAGCCGCGCTCCTCCCCGGCGGCCCCGTCGGGACCCTCGGTGCCGTCCGCCGCGTCGCCGCTCCCCCCGGAGAGGGAGCGCACCCCGGCGGGGCCGGTGCGCACGGCCGTGGCCAGCACCCGCAGGCCGCGTCCGGCCAACTCCTCCACGGCCCGCTCCACGGCCTCCCGGTCCAGCGGACGCGGCAGGCCGTCGGCGCCCATCTGCCGTTCGCAGATCGGCAGCAGACCCTCCACGGCACCCTTGACGAGGGTGACGGTGCCCCCCTCGGCGGGGTGCTCGTGCAGGGTGACCATGCGCCGTCGCCCGGAGCTGAACGGCACGGTGTCCAGCCGGGGCAACTCGGCCCCCACCCCCGCCGGGTCCAGTCCCACCTTGGCCCCGACGGCGAGCAGCGCGCCCTCGGTGGGGTCGCCGATCAGCCTCCACCGGTCGCCCTCCGCGTCGTGCGTCAGCCGGGCGTCGTTGCAGGCGATGCCGGTCAGCAGCGTCCAGCGCAGGGCCTCCCCACCGGCGGCGGCGTCCGTCAGCGGTGCGCCGTCGGGGCCGAGGATCGCCCCCTCGGGCCCGTACCCGGTGCCCTCCACGGTGAAGACCCCCTCCGGGGTCCACACCCGGCGCACGGTCATCTCGTTGCGGGTCAGGGTGCCGGTCTTGTCCGAGCAGATGACGGTGGTCCCGCCCAACGTCTCCACACAGGGCAGCCGGCGGATGACGGCCCGCCGCCTGGCCATCCGCGCCACGCCGATGGCCAGCGTGATGGTCACGACGGCGGGGAGCCCCTCGGGGATGGCGGCCACCGCCAGCGCGACGGCCGCGGTGAAGGTGAGGCCGAGTTCGTCGCCGCGCAGCAGGCCGAGCACGAAGGTGACGGCGGCGAGGGCGAGGATCGCGACCGTCAGCACCTTGCTGAAGGAGTCCAGCTTGCGGGTGAGCGGGGTGGCGAGGGTGTCGGCACCGCCCACCAGGCGGTGGATCTCGCCGAGCTCGGTTTCCCCGCCGGTGGCGACGACCACGCCGGTGCCGGTGCCGCCGGTGACCAGGGTGCCGGACCAGACCATGTTCCGCCGGTCGGCGACGACCGTCTCCACGGGCAGTGCCGACTCGTCCTTGGACACCGGCAGGGACTCGCCGGTGAGGGCGGACTCGTCCACCCTCAGCTCGGCCGGCCGCACCAGGCGCAGGTCGGCCGGGACCTTGTCGCCGGCGGCGAGGTGGACCAGGTCGCCGGGGACCAGGTCCTCGGAGTCGACGCTGTGCGGGACACCGTCGCGCACCACCTTGGCCCGGGTGCGGACCATGGCGCGCAGCGCGTCCAGGGCGGCCTCGGCGCGGGACTCCTGCACGAAGCCGATGACGGCGTTGGCGAGCACCACGGCCATGATGACGGCGGAGTCCACCGGCTCGTCCAGCAGCAGGGCGACCACCGCCGCCACCAGCAGCACGTAGATCAACGGGTGGTGGAACTGCCGGAGCAGCCGGGTCATGGTGCCGCTCCCGCCGGTCTGCGGCAGCGCGTTCGGACCCCAGCGCTCCAGGCGGGACTTCGCCTCCGCGGTGCTCAGACCGCGCTCGGGGTCGGTCTCCGTGAGCAGCAGGACCTCGTGCGCGCCCAGGCGGTGGGCCTCCGCGCGCCGTTCGCGGTCACCGGCGTCCCCGGCGCGGTCCCGGACCTCGAGCCGGCGGTCGCCGGCCGGGGCGCTCATGTCGCCGCGGAGGTCGACGGGCCACCGGCTCCGGGTGCCACCCGCCGGCGGCCGTCACCGGCCCCTTCGGGAGTGCCCCTGCCGGCGGGGCGCCGCGGCTCCGGGCCGGCGGCGGGGGCCACCAGCACGGGCACCGGGGAGTGGTCGAGCAGTTCGCGGCAGACACCCCCGCGCACGGGGTGCGCGCGGTGGAGCGGGGAACCGACGACGATCACGTCGGCCCCCTCCGAGCGGGCGAGGTCCACCAGGGCGGTCGCCGGTCGGCCGGCGGCGATCTCGACGAGGGGCGGGGGCGTTGTCCGGAACCGGGCCAGTTCCACGGCGCATCCCTTCAGGAGGCGAAGGGCCCGGTCGATCTCCTCCCGGGCCCGACGACGGGCGGGGTCGGTGTCGGTCGCGCCGTCCGTGGCGGGGACGGTCGCGGGTCGGTCGGCCGTCCCGGCGGTGTCGTGGTCGACCACGGTGGTCAACACCACCCGGGCGGGACGGAAACGGAGCAGTCGACCGGTGGCATCGACGATACGCTCCGCGCCGGTTTCGCCCCCGATGCCGACCAGGACGCAGAATCCCCCGTTTCGGCCCTTGACAGCGGTCCTCTCGTCCTCCCGGGGCACACCGGCCCCGGGGGCCCCGTCGGCACCGTCGATCGCACCGGTCCCCGGGGTGCCGGGAGCCGGTGCGACGACGAGGCGGGGCGAGTGCTCGGCGCGTTCGGAGAGCACGGCGGCGGCGAAGGGGCCCAACAACACGCCCCACAGCAGCCACAGCGGATGTCGGTATCCCAGACGCGCCATCAGGGCGGTGCCCACGAGACCGGTCACCACCCACAGGGCGACCGCGATCACGGAGAACAGCGGGCCGTCCATGTCTGCAATTGTCGTGGGGGAAGGGGAATCCCGCGACCGGGACGTTCGGCGGGGGCGACGGTGACGCCCCGGTCGCGGGGATCCGGGGGGACGGG
>NZ_VKHS01000252.1 GCF_014141525.1 Streptomyces calidiresistens | reverse complement strand
GGCGGAGGGGGCGCGGCGCCGGCGCAGCCGGGCCAGCAGGGCGGCCAGGCCCGCCGAGAGCAGGGAGCCGACCAGGACGGCCGCCTTCGCCTCGTCCCCCAGCGCCGGGTGGTCGGGGAAGGCCAGGTCGGCGATGAGCAGGGAGACGGTGAAACCGATACCCGCCAGCAGTCCCACCAGCAGCACGTCCGCGCGGCCCAGGGCGGGGTCGAGGCGGGCCCGGGTGAAGCGGGTGGCCGCCCACACGCCCCCCACCACCCCCAAGGGCTTGCCCACCAGCAGGCCCAAGGCCACGCCGAGGGTCTCGGGGCGGGTGAGGACATCGGTCAGATCGTCGGCGGAGACGCCGACCCCGGCGGCGAACAGCGCGAAGGCGGGCACGGCGAAGCCCGCCGAGATCGGCCGGATCCGGTGTTCCACCCGGTCGGCCGGCGAGTGCGCCTCACCCGGCCGGGGTTTGGCCCGCAGGAGCAGGCCCAGCGCCACACCGGCGATGGTGGCGTGGATGCCACCGGCGTGCACCATCACCCAGATCCCGAGGGCGAGCGGTGCCAGCAGCCACCAGGCGGTCACCCCGCGCCGCAGCGCCACGTGGAACAGGACCAGGCCGCCCACCGCCGCCGCCAGCGGCCAGGGTTCCAGGTCGGAGGGGTAGAAGACGGCGATGACGATGATGGCGCCCAGGTCGTCGACGATCGCGAGGGTGAGCAGGAAGGCCCGCAGCGCGGCGGGCAGGGATCTGCCGACGACGGCGAGGACGCCGAGGGCGAAGGCGATGTCGGTGGCCATCGGGACGGCCCAGCCGTGCGGGTTGCCGTTGCCGATCAGGGCGATGGACAGGTAGATGACGGCCGGGACGATCATCCCGCACATCGCGGCGGTGATGGGGACCGCCGCGGCCCGGGGGTCCCGCAGCTCGCCGAGCACCAGCTCGCGCTTGAGTTCGATACCCGCGACGAGGAAGAAGACCGCCAGCAGCCCGTCCCGGGTCCACTCGGCCACCGACAGGTGCAGGTGCAGCACGTCGGGGCCGAAGGTGAAGTCGCGGACCGCGGCGTAGGCGTCCGACAGGCCGGTGTTGGCCAGGATCAGCGCCAGGGCGGCGGAGACCAGCAGCACCATCCCGCCCACGGTCTCGGTGCGCAGCGCCTCGCCGATGCGGGTGCTCTCGGGCAGGGGGAGGGGGGCGGGGAAGACGCTCCCCGCCGGTGGCGTGCCGGGCTCGCCCTCCGGGGGCGGCTCCGGGGCCCCGGCGGGACGCTGCTCCTCGGCCACGGGCGCACCTCCGGTGGTTCTCCGCGGATCCGGACCGCTCAACGCTAACCGCATCGCCGTTCGACCGCCCGGTCGAACGGCGATGCGCCCCGTCGAACGCGCCCGGCGCCGGGACGCGGACGGACCGCGTCCCGGCGCCGGGTGTGCCGGGTCCGCCGTCCGTCCCGGTGCCGGGGACGGCGGACCCGGGTGGGTCGCCGAAGGTGTTCGGGCGCCGGCTCAGTCCTCGCCGCCGCCGCTGCCGGAGGGCAGCTTCGCCTGGATCAGCTGCATCACCGAGGAGTCGGTGAGCGTGGTGACGTCGCCCAGCTCGCGGTTCTCCGCCACGTCCCGCAGCAGACGGCGCATGATCTTGCCGGACCGGGTCTTGGGCAGTTCGGCGACCGGCAGGATCCGCTTGGGCTTGGCGATGGGGCCGAGCTGCTTGCCGACGTGGGCGCGCAGCTCCTCCACCAGCCCTTCGTCCTCGGCGGCCGAGCCGCGCAGGATCACGAAGGCGCAGATGGCCTGGGTGGTCTGCGGGTCGGCGGCGCCCACCACGGCAGCCTCGGCCACCTTGGGGTGGGAGACGAGCGCGGACTCCACCTCGGTGGTCGAGATGTTGTGGCCCGAGACCAGCATGACGTCGTCCACCCGGCCCAGCAGCCAGATGTCCCCGTCGGTGTCCTTCTTGGCGCCGTCGCCCGCGAAGTACAGGGGCGCGTCCTTCTCCACGCCCGGCACCGAGCCGGCGCGGAAACGGGACCAGTAGGTGTCGATGTACCGCTGGTCGTCGCCCCAGATGGTGCGCAGCATCGAGGGCCACGGCTGGGTCAGCACCAGGTAGCCGCCGTTGCCGTCGGGCACCGCGTTGGCCTCGTCGTCCACCACCGTGGCGCCGATGCCGGGCAGCGGCACCTGGGCCGAGCCGGGCCTGGTGGAGGTCACGCCCGGCAGCGGGCTGACCATCATGGCGCCGGTCTCGGTCTGCCACCAGGTGTCCACGATCGGGGTGCGACCGCCGCCGATGTGCTCGCGGTACCAGATCCACGCCTCGGGGTTGATGGGTTCGCCCACCGAGCCGAGGATCCGCAGCGAGGACAGGTCGAACTTCGCCGGGATGTCGTCGCCCCACTTCATGCACGCCCGGATCGCGGTCGGCGCGGTGTAGAGGAGGGTGACGCCGTACTTCTGCACGATCTCCCACCACCGGCCCCGGTGCGGGGTGTCGGGCGTGCCCTCGTAGATCACCTGGGTGGCGCCGTTGGAGAGTGGGCCGTAGACGATGTACGAGTGCCCGGTCACCCAGCCGATGTCGGCGGTGCACCAGTAGACGTCGCTCTCCGGCTTGAGGTCGAAGACCGCGTGGTGGGTGTAGGAGACCTGGGTGAGGTAGCCGCCGGAGGTGTGCAGGATGCCCTTGGGCTTCCCGGTGGTGCCGGAGGTGTAGAGGATGAACAGCGGGTGCTCGGCGTCGAAGGCCTCCGGGGCGTGCTCGGGGGACTGGCGGCCGACGGTCTCGTGCCACCACAGGTCCCGGCCCTCGGTCCAGGCGGTCTCCTCGCCGGTGCGGCGCACCACCAGGACGTTGCGGACCTGCTCGGTGCCGGGCCGGGTCAGGGCCTCGTCCACGGCCGGCTTGAGGGGCGAGGGCTTGCCGCGGCGGTAGCCGCCGTCGGAGGTGATGACCAGCCGGGCGTCGGCGTCCTTGATGCGGGTGGCCAGCGCGTCGGCGGAGAAGCCGCCGAAGACCACCGAGTGGGGGGCGCCGATGCGGGCGCAGGCGAGCATGGCGACGACGGCCTCGGGGATCATCGGCAGGTAGATCGCCACCCGGTCCCCGCTGCTCACGCCCAGCTCCAGCAGGGCGTTGGCGGCGCGGGAGACCTCCTCGCGCAGCTCGGCGTAGGTGATGCTGCGGGTGTCGCCGGGCTCGCCCTCGAAGTGGATGGCGACCCGGTCGCCGTGGCCGGCCTCGACGTGGCGGTCCACGCAGTTGTGGGCGACGTTCAGCCGGCCGTCGGCGAACCACTTCGCGAAGGGGGGATTGGTCCAGTCGAGGGTCTGTTCCGGTTCGGTGGCCCAGTCCAGCCGGCGGGCCTGCTCGGCCCAGAAGCCGAGACGATCCGCGGCGGCCCGTTCGTAGGCGTCGGCGGTGACGTTGGCCCCGTCGGCGACCTCGGCGGGCGGTGGGAACCGCCGGTCCTCCGTCATGAGATTGGCCAGACTCTCGTTGCTCACGACATCTCCCTTGCGGCGTCAGCATGTGTCCCGGAACACACCTCACCAGGCCATCTGCCCTTTGACAAGGGTTTCCGAACAAGTGGTCCAGACCTGTCGCGGTGAGCGGTCGTGTCCGCGCGGCGAGCGGTTCGGCGGCGCGACGAACGGGCGACGGGGGAGAAATTGGACCCGGCTCCGGCGGGCGCCGACCCGCCCGTTCGGCGGGGCGGGCCCGGCGACCGACACGGCCCGGGACGGGGCGCGGCCGGGATGACACCGGCCGCGCCCCGACACCCGGGGCCGGCGGCCCCGCTCACCCCGTGAGCACGTCCGGACGCACCGAGGTGAAGACGGCGGGCCCCGCGTCGGGGTCGCCCGTCGCCCGGACGCCGGCACCCGCCGCGTCCAGCACGTAGGCCTGGGCCTCACCCACGTGGAAGTACATCCCGCGCAGGGTCAGCGTGCCCTCGCGCACCGCCCGGGCGACGCACTCGTGCCGGGTCAGGTGCTCCACCTGCTGCAGGACGTTCGTCAGGCACAGGGCCTCCACCCCGTCCGCCGCCGGGCGGTCGTCCAGCCGGGGTGCGTCGCCGCCGGCCGCCTCCAGCCGCTCCAACGAGGCGTGGCCGTGGCGCAGCCACCGGTCCAGCGGACCGGCGCCGCCGGCCCCGGTGCCCGAGGCGCGCAGGGCCTGCATCGCCCCGCACCCGGAGTGGCCGCACACGGTGATCGAGCGCACCCGCAGCACGGTGACCGCGTACTCGATGGCCGCCGCCACCGAGGTGTCCCCCTCCTCCGTCCCGGGGACCGGCACCAGGTTGCCGACGTTCCGCACGGTGAACAGCGACCCCGGCCCACTGGCGGTGATCATGCTGGTGACCAGGCGGGAGTCGGCGCAGGTCAGGAAGAGCTGACCGGGCCGCTGTCCCTCGCGGGCCAGCCGGGCCAGCTCGTCGCGGACCAGGGGGGCGGTGCGGGACTGGAAGGCGCGCAACCCGCTGAGCAACTCGTCCACCGTGTCGGGCACGGCCGGGGGGACGGAGCCGGCGGCCCCCGCCGGGTCGGCCCCCGCCGCAGTGGTGGCCGCGGGGGCGGTGGCCGCCGGTCCGGGGAGGGCCGGGAGCCCGACGTGCCGGTAGTTGTGCCAGGGCAGGCGGGGACGGCGGAAGGCCAGTTCGGCGGCCGGCTCGGCGGCGGGCTCCCCGCCGCCGTCGACGATCTCCACGCGTCCGCCCCGGTCGGTGTGGGCGGTGCGCCAGTCGTGCAGCGTCTCGTAGGCGGCGTGGTCGAGGAACGAACCGGTCAGCTCCACCGTGACCACGGTGCCCTCCGGGACCCGGGCCAGGACCCGGCTCAGGCGCGGCACGGCCAGGAAGGTCAGCGGCCCCTCGGCGCGGACGCGGTGGGAACCGTCCCCGGGCTCGTCCACCGTGATCCGGGTGTGGGTGAGCCGGTGCAGGGCGAGGACCACGGCGCAGGCGATGCCGATGCCCACGCCCTCCAGCACCCCGAGGAGGATGACGCCGACGGTGGTGGCGGCGTAGACGACGGTCTCGCGGTGGCGGGTGACGTTGCGCAGGTGGTGGATGCCGGCCATCTGGAGACCGACCACCATGACCAGCGCGGCGAGCGCGGCCAGCGGGATCATCTCCAGCATGTTCACCAGCAGGCCCGTCGCCAGCAGGACCCAGCAGCCGTGCATGATGGTGGATTTGCGGCTCACCGCGCCCGCCGCCACGTTGGCGGTGCTGCGCACCGCGACCCCCGTCACGGGCAGCCCGCCCAGCGCGCCGGAGACGACATTGGCCGCGCCCTGACCGCGCAGCTCGCGGTCGAGGTCGGCGCGCGGGACCGGTGCCCCGCCGCGCCGGCGGCGGGCGGTGGCGAGCTTGTCCACGGCGACGGCGGACAGCAGGGACTCCACGCTGGCGACCAGGGTGACGGTGAGGACGGCGGCGATCAGCCCGAGCACCGGGCCCTCCGGCATGCCGGGCAGGGCGTGGTTGCTCCAGGAGGGCAGGTCCACCCGGGGGAGCCGCAGGCCGGCGAGGGCGGTCACGGCGGTGGCCAGCACGACGGCGGCCAGCGCGGCGGGCATGGCCCGCCGGATCCGCTCCCCGGTGCCGCCGCGCAGGCGGGGCCACAGGAGCAGGACCGCGATGGTCAGGGCTCCGACACCGACCGCCGCCGGGTCGAGCCGGGCGAGTTGCGCGGGCAGCTCGGCGAGGTTGTCCGGCACCGAGCTCTGCGGACTGCCGCCGAGCACGACGTGCAGCTGCGCGATGGCGATGGTGATGCCGATACCGGCGAGCATGCCGTGCACGATGGCGGGGCTGACGACCAGCGCGGTACGGGCGACCCGCAGGGCGGAGAGCGCCAGCTGGGTGAGGCCGGCCAGCACGGTGATGGCGCAGGTCACGCGCCATCCGTACTGCTGGATGAGGTCGGCGGTGACCACGGTCAGACCGGCGGCCGGACCGGTCACCTGGAGCGGCGCGCCGCCGAGTCGTCCGGCGACGATGCCGCCGACCGCGGCGGCCACCAGGCCGGCCTGGAGGGGGGCGCCGGTGGCGAGGGCGATGCCCAGGGACAGGGGTAGGGCGATGAGGAACACCGCGATCGATGCGGAGAAATCGGCGCGGAACCGTTCCCGGGGAGTGGTGGGGGCGCAGGCGGACATTTCCGTCTCCGTCCGTCGGAGGGTGGTCGGGGAGGGCACGGAGGGTCGACCGGTCGGGCCGGTGCCCGGGGCCGGTCGTGACGCCGGTCGCCGGCGCGCGTGGCGTCGCCGGTGGAGGTCCGGCCGATGGGGACGGACCGGGGCCCGGGGCGCCTGCGGCGGGGGCCGGGTGCGACCGGTGTGACTACCTTCCGTGTCGGTATGACTACTCTCAAGGCTTGGTAAACGAAGAGTAATGCCGCGTAAAGGTCTGCACTAGTCCAGACCCCCTCTCCCGCGACTGATTCCATCCAAAGGGTGAAAAAAGCTGTCTTATCGCTTGTCATATCAATGTCTTTAATGACTTGCGGGGGAGCGTGGTCGTCCCGGTGCGCACCACACCGGGACGACCACGCACGCGGGAGGACCGATGACGGGTGGACCAGGAGGAACGCGGCACGGGGGGTCACGGGGGCCACGGGAGGCC
>NZ_VKHS01000251.1 GCF_014141525.1 Streptomyces calidiresistens | reverse complement strand
GGGAAGGACCCGGCCGGGGAGGACCGAGGGCGTGGGGGGACGGCCCGAACACGGTGCCGGCGGCACCCGGCCGGGGCAATGGGCCCCGGCACGATCCGGGAGAACTCCGGGAGGTCCCGCGGTGGTCCCACCGGGTGCCCGATCGGCACCCGACGGGGCGCCCGGAACACCCGGAGCACACGCGGGCTCCGGGACCCGGGGGGGGCGGGAAGGGGCCCTCAGCCCCGGGAACACGCCGCCGAGCGGCAGCGGCAGTAGTCGATGTGCCGTCGGGAGACCAACAACAGGGGTGCCCGCCCCGGGCCGGCGGGTACGGCGGAGGCGCGGACGGCCCGGCGGAACGTGCCGGTCACGGCGATCACGCGTTTCCTCCCCGTTTCCACGGTCCCCACGGACCCCCACGGCTTTCCGGGGCCCCGGGCGGGGCCGCCGGTCGGTCCCGTCGGGGCCGGTGGCATCGCGGGGCGACGCGTCGGGACCGACGGACACCGGTGCACAACCGGTCGCCGGGGCACGGCATTCCCGGGCACCGGGTGATCCGCGTCATATCCGGGGAGGCGGCGGAACGACCGCCCGGGGGTCGGGTCAGCCCCGGGTGGCGGCGCCGTCGCGGGGGCGGTCCTCCGGGCCGTCCTCCATCGTCTGGTTGGCGCGCAGGCGCTGCTTCGCCCGGCCGACGCCGTCGATGACCTGCTCCGACATCGCCTCCCGCTGCCGGCGCAGCACGACGTAGCTGATCGGCGCGGAGATCAGGATGGCCAGGGCCACCAGCCAGAAGGGCTGGGACTCACCGATGCCGGCGGGGATCAGACCGACCCACGAGAGCCCGGTGACCACGATCAGGCAGGCGGCGAAGACGCCGAGGCGCAGGGCGGTGTAACGGAGCGTCGCGTACTGGGAGCGGGTCACGGCCGGGTCACTGCCTTTCCGGGTCGTCCGGAGGGGACGTCTGCTCAGGGGTCCCCTCCAGTGAAGCATCCGGCCCGAGCGGTTCGACACCGACCCCCGCGTATGCACCGCTTCGCCCGTTTCGCCGGCGCCGACACCGGGTCCGGGCGGCGGGACGGCGGCCCGCTCGACGGCCCACCCGGAGGTCACCGCAACGGCAGCCAGAACGTGGTCTCGTCCCGGTACTCGCCCTCCGCGACCCGGATCGCCGCCGGGGCCCGACCGATCTCCTTGTAGCCGCACGCCTCGTAGAAGCGCTCCAGCCCCAGGCCGTTGCGGCAGGTCAGGCGGATGCCGTGCAGGCCGCGCTCCCGCCCCCGGTCGGCGACGGCCGTCATCAGCCGGCGGCCCTCGCCCCGCCCCCACAGGTCGGGGTGGAGCATCACGCGGTAGGCCCACGCCCAGTGGCGCATCAGCAGGTGGGCGTTGAGGCGCAGGAAGGCCACCGCGACCGGCGGGCCCGGCACGGCGTCGGCCGTCGGCGCGGCACGACCCAGGATCAGCTCGGCGGCACCGTCGGCGAGCTGCCGCTCGTGCTCCTCCCACAGCGGGGCGACATCGCCGGTCCCCACCGGCGGCACCAGTCCGACGGCGCCACCCGCGTTGGTGACCTCCGCCCACAACCGCCGCACCCCGGCGGCGTCCTCCGGGGAGGGGCGGGTGGTCGTTTCATACCGCACGTTCATGGCGCGACCCTAGCCCCGGCACCGGACGGGGCCGGGGCGATTCCACGCACCGGACGCCGGGGCGCCGGGGCCGCGTCCCCACCGCCCCGGCGCTGTCACAGCCGCATCGGCTGGGGCTCCTCGCGCCGGTCGGGGTCCGGGCCGTCGTAGGAACGCAGGACCTCGTACCGGGTGTTGCGCTCCACCGGCCGGAAACCGGCGTCGCGGATCAGCTCCAGCAGGTCCTCGCGGGTCAGCTTGTCCGGGGTACCGAAGGAGTCCGCGTCATGGGTGATCTTGTACTCCACCACCGAGCCGTCCATGTCGTCGGCACCGTGCTGGAGGGCGAGCTGCGCGGTCTGCAGACCGTGCATCACCCAGAACACCTTCACGTGCGGGACGTTGTCGAACAGCAGCCGGGAGACCGCGAAGGTCTTCAGCGCCTCCGCGCCGGTGGCCATGGTGGTGCGGGCCTGGAGCCGGTTGCGGACCTTGCCGTCCCTCACGTCCACGAAGTCGTGCTGGTAGCGCAGCGGGATGAAGACCTGGAAGCCGCCGGTCTCGTCCTGCAGCTCGCGCAGCCGCAGCACGTGGTCCACCCGGTGCCGGGGCTCCTCGATGTGCCCGTACAGCATGGTGCAGGGCGTCTTCAGGCCCTTCTCGTGCGCGAGGCGGTGGATGCGGGACCAGTCCTCCCAGTGGGTGCGGTGGTCCACGATGTGCTGCCGGACCTCCCAGTCGAAGATCTCGGCACCGCCGCCGGTCAGCGATTCCAGACCGGCGTCGATCAGCTCGTCGAGGATCTCGGAGGCGGAGAGCCCGGAGATGGTCTCGAAGTGGTGGATCTCGGTGGCGGTGAACGCCTTGAGCTGCACCGTCTCCGGCAGCGCCTCCTTCAGCGCCCGCAGCGACCGGGGGTAGTAGCGCCACGGGAGGGTGGGGTGCAGGCCGTTGACGATGTGCAGTTCGGTGAGGCTCTCGCCCTCCATCGCCTTCGCCAGCCGCACCGCCTCCTCGATGCGCATGGTGTAGGCGTCCTTCTCCCCCGGCTTGCGCTGGAAGGAGCAGTACGCGCACGAGGCCGTGCACACGTTGGTCATGTTCAGGTGACGGTTGACGTTGAAGTACACGACGTCGCCGTTCATGCGGGTGCGCACCTCGTGCGCCAGCCCGCCCAACCAGGCCAGGTCGTCGGACTCGTAGAGGGCGACACCGTCCTCACGGCTCAGCCGCTCACCGGCACGGACCTTCTCCTCCAGCTCGCGCTTGAGCCCCGCGTCCATGTGTCGCGCCTCCTCGCTCCTGCGGATCACGGGCGTCGCCCGGGACACCCGCTGTTCGTCACCGACCCGTCCGGCGGACCGGCCCCGCCGGTCGCGCGACCGGCCTCCCGTCGAGGTTACGCCGTGCCCCCGACGTTCCCGCCGACCGGCCCGGCCTCCGCGCCCCGGCCTATTCGGGCAGCGCCCCCACCCGGTTCTCCCACTTGGTGGAGAGCACGATGGTGGTGCGGGTGCGCGAGACGCCCCGGGTGCCCGACAGCCGGCGGATGATCCGTTCCAGGCCGTCCACGTCCGGGGCGCGGACCTTGAGCATGTAGGAGTCGTCGCCGGCGATGAACCAGCAGTCCTCGATCTCCTGGAGGTCCCGCAGCCGGTGCGCGATCTCCTGGTGGTCGGTGGCGTCCGAGAGCTGGATGCCGATGAGGGCGGTCACCCCCATGCCCAGGGAGGCGGAGTTGACGGTGGCGCGGTAGCCGGTGATCACCCCGGCCGCCTCCAGCCGGTTGATCCGGTCGGTCACGCTCGGACCGGAGAGGCCGACCAGCCGGCCCAGCTCCGCGTAGGAGGCGCGCCCGTTCTCCCGCAACGCCTGGATGAGCTGCTTGTCCACCGCGTCCATGTCCGCCCCGTGCCTCCCGCCGTCCGTCACCCGTGGTCCGTGGTCGTGGTCCGGGCCCCCGGGCCCCGTGTCCGGTTGCCGGTCCCCCGGTGTCACCGTGCCGCCCCACCGGCGCGCACCGGCACCGTACCGGTTCGACCTCCGATTCCAAGGCTATCGGGGGTTCGTGGCCTGCGACCGCGCGGCCCCACCGCCCAACTGACCCCGCCACCTGCGGTACAGGTCGTGCGGGATCCCCACCGCGTCGAGCACCCGACCGGCCACGAAGTCCACCAGGTCCTGGATGTGGTCGGCCCCCGCGTAGAAGCCCGGCGAGACGGGCAGCACCACCGCGCCCGCCTCGTCCAACGCCACCAGTTGCCGCAGCGTCGGACCGCTCAACGGCGTCTCCCGCACCGCCACCACCAGCGGCCGGCGTTCCTTGAGCGTCACGCTCGCCGCGCGCTGCAACAGGTCCTTCGACAACCCCAGCGCCACCCCCGCCACGCACGCCGTGGAGGCCGGCACGATCACCATGCCGCGCGTGCGGTAGGAGCCGGAGGACGGGCCGGCCGCCAGGTCGCCGGCCGGGTGGTACCGCACCCGGTGCCCGTCGTCGAGCCATTCCCCGACCTCCGACGCGAAGGTGTCCGGCGCGCCGTCCGCGCCCCGCGACAGCCACGCGCGCAGGTCCTCCCGCCAGTGCGCGTCCCGGAACGACACCCCCGTCTCGTCCAGCAGGGTGAGGCGGGAGGCGCGGCTCACCACGAGGTCCACCGCCGCACCGGCCGCCAACAGGCCGCGCAGGACGGCCGCCGCGTACGGCGTCCCGGACGCCCCCGAGACCCCCACCACCAGGGGAACGCGCTCCGTGTCACTCATGCGAACGAGCCTAGTGCCGCCCCGGATCGTCCCCTTCGGGCCGGTCCCTCCCGGGCCGCGCCGGGGCCGGGACCGGCTCCCGTCGGGTGACGATCGCCTCACCTCCGGATGACGCCTCGGCCACACCCGGGCGGTTCGGGGACCCCGGGCGGGCCGCGAGGGGGGACACTGGTGCGGGGCCACGGCCCCGGTGTCAGTGTCCCCGGACCGGGAGTGGACCCATCAGTACCGCGCCCCAGACCCCGCGCCGGCGGGCGGCCCTCCTCGGCTGCGCCGCCGCGCTCTCCGGCCTGCTCGCCTGGGCCGGCACCGGTTGCACCGCAGTCCAGCAGGCCGGCGCAGGATTCCAGGTGCGCGGGGCCGTGGACCAGCTGCTCTCCCGCGAGGCGCTCAGCATGGACGTGAGCCTCGACGCGACCCCCGGGGAGGTCCTCGCGCACCTGCGCGAGGTCGCCGAACGGGAGGGCTCCCCCGCCCCCACCGAGCGGGACGCCGCGGTGCTCTCCACCCTGGAGCTGACCGCCGTCGCCGGCGACCCGGAGGGCAGCACCCGGATGCGCGACCTGGACCGGGACGACCCCCTGGACACCGCGCTGTCGGTGGGCTTCGGCGGCAAGGACGCGGTCGGCATCAAGAAGATCGCCGGCGAGACGTACGTGCGCATCGGCGTGGAGACCGTCGTGCAGGACATCCTGCTCGGTGACCCCGCCCGGGTGAACTCCGCCGAGCGCTTCCTGCGGGACGTGGAGGAGCTGCCGCCCTCGCTGGGGCCGGCCTCGCGCGCCCTGCGCGGGGCCTGGGCCCTGGTCGACCCGGCGCGGTACGAGCAGTACGCGCACGCCCTCAACGCCGACCGCGAGACGGTCCCGGCCGACCTCGCGGCGAACGTCGCGGCGGCCCTGACCGACGCCGCCGTGCTGCTGGAGCCGGACGCCCAGTGGGAGATCGTGGACGGCCTGGGCCGGGCGCTGCGGTCGGGGGCCTCCCTGCACCGCCTGGAGGACGCACGGGGGGCCGAGCGCTACGAGGTGCGGCTGACCGCCGGCGCCGCCGAGCGCGCCCTGGCGCCGCTGCTCTCCCTGCTGGACGAGCAGAGCGGGCGGTTCGGCCTGCCGCCGGTGGCCCGGGTCGCCGCCGACCCCGACGCGCCGGTCGCCGCCGAGGTGGAGATCCGCAACGGCGTGCTCTCCCGGGTCGTCTTCGACATCGGCCGGTTCCACGGCCCGGACGCCGCCCCGCTGCCGCTGCGACTGGATCTCCACGCGGGCTCGGCCATCTCCCTCAACCCCCCGCCGGTCGAGGAACGGCTGGTCCCGGCGGACCTGACGGTGGCGCTGATGTACCTCGACCTGATCGAGCGACAGCGCGAGGAGGACCCCGGACGGGGCACCCTGCCGGTCCCGGTGCGCCCCTGAGGTCCCGGCGACCGGGAGCCGGCGGCGTCCCACGGGGAGGGGATCCGGGCCCGGCCGGCTAGCCTGGATGGTTCCGGGCGCCGGGCGGGTAGGGACCCCGCAGCGCGACGGACCACAGCGAGGAAGCGGAGGGGCTGCCGTGGCAGGCGAGCCGGGAACCCGTAGGCGGAGAGCGATCCAGGCCGGTGTGCTCATGCTGGGGTGGGTGACCCTGATGTGGGTGCTCACCGCCATCGACGGCGGAACCCCGCGCTGTTTCCCCGGCATGGCGGACCAACCGTTGGTCTGCGAGTACGGCATCGAGCCGCGCGACCCGGGCGAGCTGCGCGACATCTTCCCGGCCGCGTTCCTGCACTTCGGCTACGACCACCTGATCGCCAACAGCGTGCCGCTGCTGGTCTTCGGGTTCATCGCCGCGCTGCGCGGCATCGGCCGCTTCCTGGGCGTCTGCCTGATCATCATCACGATCTCCGGATTGGGTGTCTGGCTCACCTCCGCCCCCGGCTCCATCACCGCCGGCGCCTCCGGCGTCGTCTTCGGCCTCTTCGGTTACCTGCTGGTGCGCGGTTTCGTGGAACGCAACGCCCTCGACATCACCGTCGGCATCGTGGTCTTCCTGCTGTACGGGTCCATCCTGTGGGGCGTGCTGCCCACCGCCTCCGGCGTCTCCTGGCAGGGCCACCTCTTCGGGTTGATCGGCGGCGTGCTCGCCGCGTTCTGGCTGCGACGCACCCCGACCACGCCCGGCGGGCGGGGTCGCCGGTGGGGCGGCGGGCGCGGCTGGGGCGGACCGCGCGGCCTCCAGGGGCCACCCCCCGGCCACCCCGGCTGAGCCGGGGCC
>NZ_VKHS01000250.1 GCF_014141525.1 Streptomyces calidiresistens | reverse complement strand
GCTTCCCCCGGTCGCCCCCTCCCCGGGGCCCAGGGACCAGGTGCGGCCGTCCTCCCCGCCGCGGGTGATCCCCTCGCGGGGGCCCGCCACCCGGACCCGGTTCTTGCGCCCGGTGGTCAGCGGCAGGTCGATCGTGCCGCTCTCCGGCAGCCCGGTGGAACGGGTGATCACCAGGTAGTCCTTCTCGACCGTCCGCCGGTTGAACTGGCGGGTCAGGTCGCCGTGGAAGCGCAGTTCCCGGGCGAGGAGGACGAGCCCGGAGGTGACCTTGTCGATGCGGTGCACGGGGAAGAGCCGTTCCCCGTGCTCGGCGGCCATCTCCACCAGATCGGTGTCGTGGCGCTCGCCCGTCACCGAGATCCCGGCCGGCTTGTTGAGGGCGAGGATCGCCTCGTCCTCGTGAACGAGCGTGGCCGCCCGCAGCTCGGGCCAGGAGGTCGGCCAGGGGGTCACCGGTGGTCCCTTCGACAAAGACGGGTCCGGGGCCGGAGCGACCCCGGGGAGAATCGCCAGTCTACGGGCGCGGATCCCCCCGACCGATCCGCCGGGAAGGACCGGACGGGGCGGGTGCGCCCGTCGCCGGGACGACTCGCTCCCCCGGCCGGGAAGGACCGGGATTTGTTCGCCGGTCGGCGGAGTCGGCGATACCGTCCTCCGCCACCGGATCGGACGCATCGGTCCCGTTCGCCACCTCCTCCGGGCCCGGCACACCGGTGTCGCCGGCGCCGGTGACCGACCCCCGCCCCCGGCGGGTACCCGGGCGGCCCCGCCGTCCGGGTACCCGTCCGTTGCCGGGGACGTGCGACGACGGGGCTGGGGCACCACGGCGGCGGCCACCGGCACCGGGAGCGCGGCCATCGGGATCGGGGGCGCCGAGCAGTCACCGGCGACGTCCCGTCCGAGCGAGACCGCCACCGGCCCCGGGGCACCGGCCGCGACGACCCCGGTGTGCGCGACACCCCGGATGGCCCCGGGTGGGTGGTGCCGAAGCAGCGGGGAACGGCGGCCGACTCGACCGTGCGCATCATGCCGCCGGCCGCCCCGTGCCGGACGGTCAGTGCCCGACGAGCTGGCCGCCCAGCCTCTCCCGGATCTCGGCGCTGTTCTTGTTGAGACCGATGACGGTGACCTTCTTGCCGCGGGCCGCGTACCTGGTCTCCACCGCGTCCAGCGCCGCCACCGAGGAGGCGTCCCAGATGTGCGCGGAGGACAGGTCGATGACCACGTCGTCGGGGTCCTCGCTGTAGTTGAACTGGTGGACGAGGTCGTTGGAGGAGGCGAAGAACAGCTCCCCGGTCACCGAGTAGACGACCTGCTTGCCCTCGGGGTCCACCACACCGGAGACGTTCACCAGGTGGGCGACGCGACGGGCGAAGGCGATGACCGCGGTGATCACACCGACGATGACGCCGATGGCCAGGTTGTGGGTGATGACCACCACGACCACGGTGACCGTCATGACGACCGTCTCGCTGATCGGCATCCGGCGCAGGGTGTCGGGGGCGACCGAGTGCCAGTCGAAGGTGGCGAAGGCGACCAGGACCATCACCGCGACCAGGGCGGCCATCGGGATCTGCGAGACCACCGGACCGAAGGTGATGCACAGGATCATCAGGAAGACGCCGGCCAGGAAGGTGGACAGCCGGGTCCGGGCGCCGGAGGTCTTCACATTGATCATGGTCTGCCCGATCATGGCGCAGCCGCCCATGCCACCGAAGAAGCCGGTGATCACGTTGGCGACGCCCTGGCCGATGGACTCACGGGTCTTGTTGGAGTGGGTGTCGGTGATGTCGTCCACCAGCTTGGCGGTCATCAACGACTCCATCAGGCCCACCAGGGCCAGCGCGAACGCGTAGGGGGCGATGATCGCCAGTGCCTCACCGGTCAACGGCATGTCGGGCAGTCCCGGCACCGGCAGGGCGGAGGGCAGCTCACCCTTGTCGCCGACGGTGGGCACGGCGATGGCGGCGGCGACTGTGATGACGGTCAGCACCACGATGGAGACCAGCGGTGCGGGCACCACCCTGGTGATCCGGGGGAAGAGGATCATCATGACCAGGCCGGCGACGACCAGCGGATAGACCGCGAAGGGGACGTTCCGCAGTTCGGGAACCTGGGCCAGGAAGATGAGGATGGCCAGGGCGTTGACGAAGCCGACCATGACGCTGCGCGGGACGAACCGCATCAACCGGGCGACCCCGAGGGCGCCCAGGACGATCTGGAAGATCCCACCCAGGATGACCGCGCCCACCAGGTAGCCGAGTCCGTACTCGTGGTTGAGCGGGGCGATGACCAGGGCGATCGCACCGGTGGCGGCGGAGATCATCGCCCGCCGACCGCCGACGATCGAGATCACCACGGCCATGGTGAAGGAGGCGAACAACCCCACGCTGGGGTCCACGCCGGCGATGATGGAGAAGGAGATCGCCTCGGGAATCAGGGCCAGGGCCACCACGAGACCGGCGAGGACCTCGGTGCGGAAGACCTTCGGGGAGGCGAGACAGGCGGGACGGGAGAGGCGCGGCCGACCGACCGCGGTGGTATCAGCGGACATGCATCCGTTTCCGTTCGGGCACGCGGACAACCACCGCGCGCGGACAGGCGAGGCGGCCACGGGGAGCGAAGGACTCCGGGCCGGGTGTGGTGGGGTCTCTCCGCGCTCGCCGCGCGGCGACCGGACCGGCACCGGACACGGCGGTGCCGAACGGGCGTCGTTGCCCGGGAGACATGGGGCGGAGGGGGCGGGCCCGATGCGCCCGAAGCCGGGACACGGGACCTCCCGGACACCGAGAACTCTACCCCCACGTGAGGGATGATCTCGACCGCCAATGCCTTCCCAACGGGAAAATCCCTGGTGAAAACTGCGAGAGCGATCACGGCTACGGGACCCGGAGTGACGTATTGGTAAAGTCCCGGGGCGCTCGGGGGACGTCCGTCCCGGTGTGACGGGCCGGTAGGCTGTGGGACCACGCAGGCGGGCCCCGACCGGGGCCGAGGGAAGGGCGACAGGGTGACGGACGAGGGGCGACACATGCAGATCGGCCGGGTCGCCGAACGCACCGGACTGTCCCTGCGCACCATCCGGCACTATGAGGAGGTCGGCCTGGTGACCCCCTCGGCCCGCAGCAAGGGCGGCTTCCGGCTCTACACCGAATCGGATGTCGAGCGCCTCATGGTGATCCGCCGGATGAAGCCGCTGGACTTCTCCCTGGAGGAGATGGGCGAACTCCTGGAGGTCGTCGACGCCCTCGCCGCCGAGAACCCGCCGCCCTCCGCCGAGGAGGCCGAACGGCTGCGCGATCGGCTGCGCGCCTACCAGCAGGTCGCGGACGCCCGCTGCGAGAAGCTCCGCGCCCAACTCCTCGCCGCCGAGGACTTCGCCGCCACCCTCAAGCGGCGCCTGGCATCCTCCCGCGGCTGACCCGTTCCCCGACCGGGACCGTCACTGCTCGTGGGCGGCGATCAGCGGCTCCAGCGGGTGGTCGGGGAACTCCCGCTCGAAGGAACCGGCGTGCCAGCGGTTGGGGAACAGCGCGAGGACCGCGCCGTCCTTGACCCGGGTCATGGACTCGCCGTGCACCAGGCGCGAGGCGTCCAGCGCCGCACCACCGGCGGCGTCGGTGGCCCGGGCCAGGTTGTAGGGCAGGTGCTCCAGCTTCACGGCCGCGCCGAACTCGTGCTCCATCCGGTGCGCCACCACGTCGTACTGCATCGGCCCGACCGCCGCCAGGACCGGGGCCTGCTCACCCCGCAGCATCGAGACCAGCACCTGGACCACGCCCTCCTCGTCGAGTTGGGCGATCCCGCGCCGGAACTGCTTGGACTTCCCGATGTCCATCGGGCGGGCGACGGCGAAGTGCTCGGGGGCGAAGGTGGGCATCGGCGGGAACTCCACCTTCTTCCCCGTGTACAGGGTGTCGCCCGGGGCCAGCGCGCCGGCGTTGACCAGACCCACCACGTCGCCGGGGTAGGCCAGTTCGACCGAGGAGCGCTCCTGCCCGAAGACGCTGTGGGCGTACTTGGTGGCGAAGGGACGGCCGGTGGCGGCCCGGGTGACGGTCATCCCCCGCTCGAAGACCCCCGAGCAGACCCGGACGAAGGCGATCCGGTCACGGTGCGAACGGTCCATGTTGGCCTGCACCTTGAACACCAGACCGGAGAACTCGGCGTCCACCGGCCGCTGCCCGCCGCCGGCCAGCTCCCGGGGGCCGGGCGGCGGGGCGAGGTCCACCACGGCGTCCAGCAGCAGACGGACACCGATGTTGGACAGCGCGGCGCCGAAGAAGACCGGGGTGGTCTTCCCCGCCAGGAAGCTCTCCCGGTCGTGCACGGCGCCGGTGGCCGCCAGCAGTTCCAGCTCCTCCAGCGCGGTCTCGCGCTCCTCGCCCAGCTCGGCGGCCTCCTCCCCGGTCAACCGCTCCTCCTCCGCGGCGCGCTCCCCGCCGGGGGCCCGGGTGTAGCGCAGCACGGCGTCGGGGTCCCGGGAGTCGATCAGGCCGAGCATGTGACCGGCGATGCCGACCGGCCAGGTCACCGGGGTGGGCTGGATGCGGAACTCGCGCTCGATCTCGTCGAGGAGTTCCAGGGCCTCGCGGCCGGGCCGGTCCCACTTGTTGACGAAGGTGATCACCGGCACGCCCCGGTGCCGGCAGACGTCGAAGAGCTTGCGGGTCTGCTCCTCCAGGCCCTTCGCCGCGTCGACCAGCATGATCGCGCAGTCCACGGCGGCCAGCACCCGGTAGGTGTCCTCGGAGAAGTCGGCGTGGCCGGGGGTGTCGAGGAGGTTGAGCACCCGGTCGCGGTGCTCGAACTGCAGGACGGCGGAGGTCACCGAGATGCCCCGGGCCTGCTCCATCGCCATCCAGTCCGAGGTCACCCCGCGCCGGTCGCCCTTGCCGTGCACGGCGCCGGCCGAGGTGATGGCGCGCGCGTGCAGGGCCAGCGCCTCGGTCAGGGTGGACTTGCCGGCGTCCGGGTGGGAGATCACCGCGAAGGTGCGGCGCCGGGGCGCCTGGGTGGCCGCCGCTGCCGCCGAGGTGGGGTCGTTCACCGCTGGTGCCGCCGTTCGCGATCGTTCCTGCTCCGACCGGGGGTCCCCGGCCGGGGGCGTGCCGCGCGGGAGTCGGTCGATCGACGCCCGGGCGCCGACGCGCACCCGCAAATCTACCCCCGCGTGAGGGTCCCGGAGAAACCCGGGTTCCGGCCGGGATCCCGTCCGGCCCGGGTCACCAGTGGACGGGGCGCGCGAGACCGGCGGGCGGACGGGTCCGCTCGTCGCCCCGGGCCGCGGCC
Source organism: Streptomyces calidiresistens (assembly GCF_014141525.1). GTDB lineage: Bacteria > Actinomycetota > Actinomycetes > Streptomycetales > Streptomycetaceae > Streptomyces > Streptomyces calidiresistens. Next base: position 1,353 of record NZ_VKHS01000250.1, on the reverse strand, counting down.
GGGCGGTCGGGGGTGAGGAAGAAGGCTCCGCGCAGGTCGGCGCCCCGCAGGTCGGCCCCCCGGGCGTCGATCCCGATCAGTTCCGCGCCGCGCAGGTCGGCGTCCCGCAGGTCCGCCCCGATGAGCAGGGCGCCCCGCAGGGTGGCCGCGCGCAGGTCCGCCCCGCGCAGATCGGCACCGGCGAGGTCGGCGCCGCGCAGGTTCCGGCGTGGTCCCGGCAGGGTGGAGCGGACCCGTTCGCCGAGACGCAGCAGCAGAGCGTTGACCCGCTCGCGGTGGTCGGCGAGGCCCGGCCCGCCGCCCGCGAGGGCCGCGAGAGAGTCGGCGTCCGCGGCGGCCGGGGCGTCCGTCTCCGCCCGGGCCCGGCGCAGGTCACCGGCGAGGTGACGGGCCGACGGGCGGGTGTCGGCCAGGTCGATCGCCTCGTGCAGATACCGCAGGAGTTCGTGCAGCAGGCGGACGACCGGGAAGACCTCGAACATCCGCGCGGAGAGTTCGGGGTGGGTGCGCCAGTCGCGGCCTCCGAAGGTGTCCCGGGAGACCCGCTGTCCGGCCCCGTGGCAGTCGAAGACCCCGCAGCCGAGGTATCCGCGGTGCCGGAGGCTGTCGTGGACACCGCAGCGGAAGTCCCGGCGCAGATGACCGCAGGGGCGTCCGGCGGGCTTGTGGACGGGGAAGTCGGGCGAGGCGACGAAGGGGAGGGCGACACAGCACAGGGCGAAACAGTTCGCGCAGTCGGGGCGGAGCGCGCGGGGCGTCCCGCCCGTCGGCGCGGGGGATTCGGGGGGCACGGGTGGCCTTCCGGTGGGCGGTACACGACGGTGCGGCACGACACCTCCCGGGGCGTCGCCGGCACAGTCTGCGGACACCGGGAGCGGGGATCCACCGGTTTTCCCGCCCGCGGGGGCGGACGGGCCCCGGACGGCGCGGACGTGGCACGCGCCACACGGGAGGGTGTGCGCGGGGACTGGCCGGCGGGTTACCGACCGGTTAGCCTGCTCATGAGAGCGGTACCCCGCTCAGGCGGTTTGGTGACGCAGCCGCCGGAGTGCCCTTCGGTCCGGCACTCCACCCGCACCGTACGGCGGGCCCCGGGACAGGGTCCGCCGTTCCGCACCACCGGAGCCCTCGTGCCCCGGCGCTCGCGGCGGGCCCCGCCCGTGCGTGCCGCCGGGCGCGCCCGGCCCGGTTCCCCCTCGCACCGACTGTCGCGCGTTCCTCCGCGCGTTCGGGCCCCGCGGCGAGCCCCCGCGATGCCCGTGTGCCGTCGTCACCCCTCGGACCCCAGGAGTCCCGTCTGTCTCTTATAAACATCTCCCAGCCCACGAGACTTGGAGCTATCTCGTCTGCCGT
>NZ_VKHS01000025.1 GCF_014141525.1 Streptomyces calidiresistens | reverse complement strand
GGGTGGGCGCAGGGGGCGGTGTTCGTGGTGGCGGGGCTGCTGTGTCTCGCCTTCGCCCTCGGCGTGCGGGGCCGCCCGGGAGCCGTCACGGACTCCCGGTGGGGAGTGCGAGCCCTTGCCGGGTGGGGCATCGGTCTGGTCGGTGCCGGTCTCTTCACCGGTGACCCGGTGGGCGGCTACCCACCCGGGAGCCCGGACGCGCTCACGGAGTACAGCGGTGCCCCGGCCCTGCTGCACGACCTCTTCTCGTTCCTCCTCTTCCTCGCGATACCCGTGGCCTGTCTGGTCTTCGCCCGTCGCTTCGCGGGCATCCGGGATCGCCCGCGCTCGCTCGGCTCCGTGATCACCGCCGTCGTGTTCCTCGCGGCGCTGGTTCTCGCGAGTGCCGGCTTCGAGCAGGTGGAGGCCCTCGCGGATCACGCCGGGCTGTTCCAACGGGCGGCGCTCACCGCCGCCTGGCTGTGGCTCACCCTGTTCTCCCTGCACCTGCTGCGCGCACCGGAGCCGGCGCGCTCCTTCGCACCCCTGCGACAGTGATCACGGGATACACGGGATACACGGGACACACGGGGGAAAGGAGCGATGCCCGGTGATGGGGGAACCCCCGGCCAGGAGCCTCACACGACGTGGCCACCGGCCACCCGGAGCACCTGGCCGGTGATCCATCCGGCGGCGTCCGAGGCGAGGAACACCACGGCCTCCGCGATGTCCTCGGGAAAGCCGACCCTTCGCAGGGGAATGGTGGGCTCCACCTCGCGGACCAGGTCCTCGGACATCCAACCCGTTTGTACCGGGCCGGGTGCCACGGCGTTGACCCGGATGCCCGAGGGGCCGAGGTCGAGCGCGGCGGCCCGGGTGAACGCCTCCAGCGCGGCCTTGGAGGTGCCGTAGCCGATCTGCCCACCGAACGCGGGGGCGGCGTCGGTGGAGATGTTGACCACCGCAGCCGTCCCGCCCGGTCGGTGACGTCGTGCCATCTCGGCCACCATCAACGCAGGGGCGATGGCATTGACCCCGTGGTGCCGCGCCATCCCCTCACGACTGACGGAGAGGATGTCGTCCGGACTCTCGCAGTGCGCCGCGTTGTTCACCAGGACGTGCACGGCCCCGAACTCCTCGACGGCGGTGGTCACGAGCCGTTCCGGTTCCCCGGGGATCGACAGGTCCGCCTCGAGGACCCGGGCCGCCCGGGCTCCGGCGGCCCGCAGTTCGCCGGCCAGGCCGGCCACCGAGGCGGCGTCGGCCGTGTGGTGTTCCACGGTGGTCCCGGGGCCGACAGGGGAAGCCCTGGTGAGGACGTGGGCCACGACCCCCGCCCCCCTGGCCGCGAACTCCTCCGCGATCGCCCGGCCGATCCCGGCCGAAGCCCCGGTGACCAGCACCGTTCTCTCCTCCCACGGAGTTCCGATCATCTTCCGCCTCCTTCGTGTCCTCTCCACTCTCTCCGACGGGGCGGCGACATCCCCGTCCTTTTCCGCGCGGTGCGTTTCCGACGAGAGGTGGAATTCCGTGGCCCGGGCGTCGCGTCGATGGGGAGTCGATGGGGAAGTGTGCCGGTCGTCGGACGGGAAAAGCGGTGGAGAGGAGAGTCCGGACACGGGATGATTCCGCGCCATGACACATGGAGCACCCTCACCGGCCGACCGCGACCACTCTCCGACCGCCGGGGCCCGGCCGGTGGCGCTGGTCACCGGGGTGGGGCGGAGCGTCGGTATCGGGGCGGGGATCGCCCGCCGCCTCGCGGCCTCCGGCTGGGACCTCGCCCTCACCCACTGGACGCCCTACGACGCCCGGATGCCGTGGGGCGCGGAAACCGACGCCATGGAGGTGATCACCGCCGATCTCGATCGCCACGGCGCCGCGCACGCGACGATCGAGGCCGATCTGGAGGACCCGGGGGTACCCGCCCGGGTCTTCGACGAGGCCGAGCGCCGGCTCGGGCCGGTGACGGCGTTGGTGATGTGCCACTGCGAGTCGGTGGACTCCGACCTGCTGACCACCACCGTGGAGAGCTTCGACCGGCACTTCGCGGTCAACGCCCGGGCGACCTGGCTGCTGATCCGCGAGTACGGCAGTCGTTTCCGGGGCGTCCCCGGCACCGGGCGGATCATCGCCCTCACCAGCGACCACACCGTCCGCAACCTTCCCTACGGCGCGAGCAAGGGCGCCCTGGACCGCATCACCCTCGCCGCGACACACGAGTTCGCCCACCTCGGCGTCACCGCCAACGTGATCAACCCCGGCCCCGTGGACACCGGGTGGATGGACGGGGAGACGCGCCGGCGGTGCGTGGAGCACACCCCGGCGGGCCGCCTCGGCGCTCCGCGCGACACCGCCCACCTGGTCGACTTCCTCTGTTCCCCCGAGGGAGGGTGGATCAACGGCCAGCTGCTCAAGAGCAACGGCGGCTTCTCCTGAGCCCTGTCGCCCCGGCACCCGATGTCCCCACCGGGGACGTCGGGGACGGCCACGGATGATCGCGGAGCATCCGGAAGCACCGAAGCACCCGCCGGGCGAGCCGGGGACCCCGCGGGAAGACGCTCCCGGGGGCGGGGTGCCGGCCCCGGGGAGCGCCCCGGGATCGCCGGAGAGGCGCCACCGTCCGGCCCGCGCACGCCGACGGCCCGGCCGGGGCCGCCCTCCCGAAAGGGGGAGGGCGGCACCGGCCGGACCGTGGGGCGACCGGCGCGGGCGGTCAGCCCTTGCGCAGGGCCCGCAGGTACTCGCGGTTCATGCGGGTGATGCTGAACAGCGGGATGCCCTTCGGGCAGGCCGTGGCGCACTCGCCGACGTTGGTGCACCCGCCGAAGCCCTCGGCGTCCATCGCCGCGACCATCTCCCGGGTGCGGGACTCCCGCTCCGGGGCGCCCTGCGGCAGCGCGTTGAGGTGCACCACCTTGGCGGCGGTGAACAGCATCGCCGAGCCGTTCGGGCACGCCGCCACGCAGGCGCCGCAGCCGATGCACTCGGCGTTCTCGAAGGCCAGGTCGGCGGCCTCCTTCGGCACGGCCGTGGCATGCGCCTCGGGGGCGCTGCCGGTGGGGGCGGTGATGTACCCCCCGGCGCCGATGATCCGGTCGAAGGCGGAGCGGTCCACCACCAGGTCCTTGATCACCGGAAAGGCACCGGCCCGCCAGGGCTCGATGTCGATGACATCGCCGTCGGAGAAGGACCGCATGTGGAGTTGGCAGGCGGTGGTCCGCTCCGGACCGTGGGCGTCGCCGTTGATCACCATGCCGCAGGAGCCGCAGATGCCCTCCCGGCAGTCGTGGTCGAACGCGACCGGCTCCTCCCCCTCGGCGCTCAGCCGCTCGTTGAGGGTGTCGAGCATCTCCAGGAAGGACATCTCGGGGGAGACGCCGTCCAGTTCGTAGGTGGTCATGGCCCCCGGCTCGTCGGGGCCGGCCTGCCGCCAGATGCGCAGGGTGAGCTTCATCAGCGTCATGCGTAGCTCCGCTGGGTGGGGTGGACGTAGGCGAATTCCAGCGCCTCGCGGTGCAGCACCGGTGCGTTGCCGGTGCCGGTGTACTCCCAGGCGGCGGCGTAGGAGAAGGCGTCGTCGTCGCGCATCGCCTCGCCGTCGGGGGTGCGGCTCTCCTCGCGGAAGTGGCCGCCGCAGGACTCGGTGCGGTGCAGGGCGTCCAGGCACATCAACTCGGCGAGTTCCATGTAGTCCGAGACGCGGTTGGCCTGCTCCAGGGACTGGTTGAGGGCCTCGCCGGACCCCGGCACCCGGATGCGCTCCCAGAACTCCTCGCGCAGCGCGGGGATGCGCTCCAGCGCCTTGCGCAGCCCGGCGTCGTTGCGGGCCATGCCGCACTCGTCCCACAGCAGGGTGCCCAGTTCGCGGTGGAAGGAGTCGGGGGTGCGGTCGCCGTTGTTGGACAGCAGCGCGTACAGCCGGTCGGTGACGAAGGAGACGGCCTCCTGCGTCGCCGGGTGGTCGGCGTCGACCCTCTCGATCCCGCCGAGGCGGGCCAGGTAGTCGCCCAGGGTGACCGGCAGCACGAAATAACCGTCGGCCAGACCCTGCATCAGCGCCGAGGCGCCCAGCCGGTTGGCGCCGTGGTCGGAGAAGTTGGCCTCGCCGATCGCGAACAGGCCCGGCACCGAGGTCTGCAGGTCGTAGTCGACCCACAGGCCGCCCATCGTGTAGTGGATGGCGGGATAGGTCCGCATCGGCACCTCGTACGGATCCTCGGCGGTGATCCGCTCGTACATGTCGAAGAGGTTGCCGTACTTCGCGGCGACCGCCTCCCGGCCCATCCGCCGGATCGCCTCGGCGAAGTCCAGGTACACGCCCTGGCCGCCGGGGCCCACGCCCCGGCCCTCGTCGCAGACGTTCTTGGCGGCCCGGGAGGCGATGTCCCGGGGCACCAGGTTGCCGAAGGAGGGGTAGAGCCGCTCCAGGTAGTAGTCCCGCTCCTCCTCGGGGATCTCGCGCGGCGGCCGCTCGTCGCCCTTGCGCTTCGGCACCCAGATGCGGCCGTCGTTGCGCAGGGACTCGCTCATCAGCGTCAGCTTGGACTGGTGGTCGCCCGAGCGCGGGATGCAGGTGGGGTGGATCTGGGTGAAGCAGGGGTTGGCGAAGTGGGCGCCGCGCCGGTGCGCCCGCCAGATCGCGGTGGCGTTGGAGTTCTTGGCGTTGGTGGACAGGTAGAAGACGTTGCCGTACCCGCCGGAGGCCAGCACCACGGCGTCGGCGAAGTAGGTGTCGATGCGGCCGGTGAGCAGGTCGCGGGCGACGATGCCGCGCGCCCGCCCGTCGACCACGATCAGGTCCAGCATCTCGGTGCGCGGGTGCATCTCCACCCGGCCGGCGGCGATCTGCCGGGAGAGCGCCTGGTAGGCGCCGAGCAGCAGCTGCTGGCCGGTCTGGCCCCGGGCGTAGAAGGTGCGGGAGACCTGCACGCCGCCGAAGGAGCGGGTGTCCAGCAGGCCGCCGTACTCGCGGGCGAAGGGCACGCCCTGTGCCACGCACTGGTCGATGATCTGCACCGACACCTCGGCGAGGCGGTGCACGTTCGACTCGCGGGCGCGGAAGTCGCCGCCCTTGACCGTGTCGTAGAACAGCCGGTACACGGAGTCGCCGTCGTTGCGGTAGTTCTTGGCGGCGTTGATGCCGCCCTGGGCGGCGATGGAGTGGGCGCGCCGGGGGGAGTCCTGGTAGCAGAACTGCAGCACCCGGTAGCCCTGCTCGGCCAGGGTGGCGCCGGCGGCGCCCCCGGCCAGACCGGTGCCCACCACGATGACGGTGTGCTTGCGGCGGTTGGCGGGATTGACCAGCTTGGCGTCGAAGGTCCGCTGCCTCCACCGCTCGGCGATCGGCGTGTCGAGGGGGGCGCGGGTGTCGGCCACGGGGTCGCCGACGGTGAAGTCGGCGTAAGTGCCGGACCCCGTGCCCGTCGGGGTGGTGGTGCCGCCGGGCGGCTGTTCGGTGGTGGTCATCTCAGCTCACGATTCCCGTCATGACGGCGATGGGGACGGACACGAAACCGACGGTCAGCGCGACCGCGAGGCCGGTGGCCGTGGCCTTCAGCGCCCGATCCCGTCGCGGATGGTTCACCCCGAGCGTCTGGGCGGCGCTCCAGAAGCCGTGCCGGATGTGCAGGCCGAGGGCGAGCATCGCCACGATGTAGATGGTGTTGCCGTACCAGGTGGAGAAGGTGGCGACGACGTTCTCGTACGGCCGGCCCTCCTCGCCGAGCGGGTTCACGTGCCCGGTGGTCAGGTCCAGGATGTGCCAGACCACGAACAGCGCGATGATCACGCCGCCCCAGCGCATGGTGCGGGTGGCGTAGGTCGCCCGCCGCCGGCCGTGGGCGTACTTCACCGGCCGGGCCCGGATGTCCAGGCGGCTGAGCTGCCAGGCGGCCACGATGTGCGCGATCACGGCGGTCAGCAGCACCACCCGCACGACCCACAGGAGCCACCCCTCGCCCAGGGCGGGCTCGCCGAAGACGCGCAGCCACTCGGCGTACTCGTTGAAGCTCGTCGAGCCGGCGAAGATCTTGAGATTGCCGAGCATGTGGACGATGAGGTACAGCAGCAGGATTCCGCCGCTGACCGCCATCACCGTCTTCTTCCCGATGGTGGAGCGCCAGAGGACGCGCAGGGAGGACGGGCGTCTGCCCGTGTCGGTCGCCGATGCCATGACATCCAACGGTATGAACGCGCCCGTCATTCGTCCAAGACGCAACGCGGCTGATCTCGATAGGAAAAGCCTATTATTGGTGATCGGGGCCGCCTAGGCTGGAACCATGCAGCTCCAGCAGCTCCGCTACTTCACCGCCGTGGCGGAGACCCGGCACTTCACCCGGGCCGCCCGGCGCGAACACGTGGCCCAGCCCTCCCTCTCCCAGCAGATCCGGGCCCTGGAGCGCGAGCTGGGCGCCGAACTCTTCCACCGCGCCCGCGGCCACATCTCCCTCACCGACGCCGGGGAGGCCCTGCTCCCGCTGGCCCGGCGCATCCTCGCCGACGCCGAGACCGCCCGCCGCGAGGTGCAGGAGGTCGCGCTCCTGCGCCGGGGCCGGGTGCGCCTGGGCGCGCCACCGAGCCTGTGCACCAGCCTGGTCCCCGACGTCCTGCGGGATTTCCGCGACCGCTACCCCGCGGTCGAGCTGCACCTGCGCGAGGGCGGCTCGCCCGACCTGGTGCGGGTACTGGCCGACGGCGAACTGGACCTCGCCCTCGTCATCACCCCGCTGACCGGCCCCGCCCCCGCCCTGACCGCCGCGGACCTGCTGCGCGAGGAACTGGTCGTGGTCTCCGCCCCCGCCGGCCCCCCGCCGGTGCTCCGCGAGCACATCCGGGTGGCCGACCTGCGCGACCGCCCCCTGGTCCTGCACCGCCACGGCTACGAACTGCGCGAGGTCGTCGTCTCCGCCTGCCGGGCGGCCGGCTTCGAGCCCACCGTGGGGGTGGAGGGCGGCGAGATGGACGCCGTGCTCAGCCAGGTGCGCGCCGGACTCGGCGTGGCCGTGGTGCCGGGGATGCTGGCCGTGCGGTCGGGGCTGCGGACCACCCCCTTCGCCCCGCCGGGTCTGCACCGCACGATCGCCGTCGCCCACCGGGCGGACGTCTCCCCGCCCCGGGCCGCCCGCGAACTGGACCGGATCCTCCGCGACCGCCTGCCGGCCCTCATCCGCGAGGAGAACTTCGCCCTCCCCGCCGGCGACTGATGCCGCGACGCCCCGGGTACCGGAGTGCCGCTCCGGAGCACGGAAATCCTCGACGAGCGGGAGTGGTGACGACGGCCGGGGGCGATGACGCCGAACGTCCGGCCCGGCCGTCCGCGGGCACCGGGCGGAAGAAGGCGTGCACGGTGAGAGTGCGGATCCTGCGGAGAACCCGCTCATCAACCGTGAGGAGGCAGTCCGTTCCGTACTCCGCGGCCCCCGCCGTTACCCGGGTCGCGTCCGTGGGATCAAGTGGGAGATCGGCGTAGCGGGTCCCGACATGCGGGGCCGTTCGAAGAACGGGCTCGTCGATGTCCGCCACCATCATCCGCGAGGTCGAGGTATGGCGGAGCATCCGGGTGGGGACCGCGCGGGCCCGTTCCGCGCCGATTCGACGCACGTCCGAAAGACGTCTCCCGCCCCGCTCGTTCGGTGGGTCGGGACGGGAACGGGTCCCCGTGTCGGACCCCGGCGGATGGCCCGGGGATCCCCTCTCTTCCCGATGGCTCTTTCCCCCGTTCCCTCCCCCGCCCATCGGCAGGGGAGGACGACCCGCAGGGGAAACTCCCGGGTCGGCCCGTTTTTCCATCACTCCCGCGGGTGAAGAGCGCCCCTCGAACGAGTGGATCGCGACATCGAACGGCTCTGCCGCCGCGCGGATCGGGCAGGAACCCGACCGCGCGTCACCGCGCGGCCCGCCCCGACCGGGGCGAGGGTCGATGTCGAGGAGCGAGGAGACCACCACCATGGCCAGGACCCGGGTGCTCGTAGAGGTGACCGCCGACGACCACCGCGAGGGATTCGCGGCCTTCTCCGAGGCCGCCGCGTCCCCGGAGGACGCCCGTCGGCAGCTCGACCGCGCACTGGACGCGGTCACCGGGCTCGGGGTGGAGGTCTCCGGGTCCGCCGGTCCCGTCCCCATGTTCGGCGGACCACCCGGAGCACCCGACCCGGCCGTGCCCCGGACGTTGCGCGCCTTCGCCGGCCCGGAGACCGCCGCCGACCTCGCCGCCACCTCCCTCGTGGTCCCGGTGGAGGTGGAGGACTCCCGGCTGGAGGAGCTGCGGGGGCGCAGCGGTGTGCTCGGCGTCTGGCCCAACTCCCGGCAACACCTGCTGCGCGGCACCGAGGCCGACCTGCTGCGCGGAGCGGAGGGCCGCATCCCGGCCCCCGCCCGCGCCCCCTCGGCCGTGGACTGCCGACCCTTCCGCGACGCGGTCGGGATCGAGGCCATCCGCGAGGCACTGGGCGTCGGAGCGCTCTGGGAGGCCGGCTTCCGGGGCGAGGGCGTGCTCGTGGGCGTCATCGACGAGGGGATCGACGGCGACACCTACCCCGTGGCGGGTGGCTTCGCCCCCGAGGGCGGCTCGCGCCAACCGGGCACCGCGCCGGTGACCAGCCACGGCTCGATGTGCGCGGCCGATGTGCTGGTCGCCGCCCCCGACGCCCGGTTGTACGACTACCCCTTCCTCGGCGTGCCCGACTCCGGGGGCGCCCTCGCGATGTTCCAGGCCGTCCTCGATCAGCGACGCCGGGACGGCACCCCCCACCTGACCACCAACAGCTACGGCTTCGTCGGCGTCCCCGACCGCCGTACCAACCCCCGGCACGAGATCCACGACATCGACCACCCCCTCCACCGCAAGGTCCGCGAGGTGGTGGCCTCCGGCGCCGCCTGCTTCTTCGCCGCCGGGAACTGCGGGGAGCAGTGCGCCAGCGGTGCCTGCCATCCCAGCGGCACCGGTCCCGGCCGCTCGATCCACGCCTCCAACAGCCTCGCCGAGGTCATCACCGTCGCGGCGGTCAACAGCCTCTCCGAGCGGGTGGGCTACTCCTCGCAGGGGCCCGGCATGTTCGAGCGGCGGAAGCCGGACCTCGCGACCTTCACCCATTTCTTCGCCAACTTCGGTCCCGGTCGCCCCGGCGGCACCGATGAGGCCCCCTACGACAGCGGCACCTCGGCCGCCGCCCCGCTGGCCGCGGGTGCCGCCGCCCTGCTGCTCTGCGCGGCCCCCGATCTCTCCCCGGACGACCTGCGCCGCATCCTGTTCTCGGGGGTGAAGCCGGCCGGGGAGGCGGGGTGGGATCCCGGCTACGGGCGGGGCGTGCTCGACGTGGCGGCCTCCTACGCCGCCATGACGGAGGAGGATTGAGGAGGGACGGGCGGATCGGGGCGAGGGCTCCGGACCCCGTGGTGCGCCGGGTCCCGGAGCCGTCGGGACCCGGACCGGGGGATCGGGGGACGAGCGGCAGGGAGGAGCGGGCGTGGAGTGGCTGTTGACGGTGCCGGCCGACACCGACCGGGCCGTCCTGGCGGAGCTTTTGGTCGAGGCCGGGTGCGTACTGCACGACCTGCCCGCCGTCCCGATGGGGGAGGGGGAGCAGGTGGTGTACGCCCGGGGACCGGAGGACATCGAGGCGCGGCTGCGGGCCCGGGGGCTGACCGTGACGGCGAGCCCCAACTCCTCGATGCGTTTCTTCGAGACCTGAGAGCGGGGCTCCGGCCCCCGGTTCCCCGCCGCCGGTCCGGGGCGGCTTTCGTATGGGGGCCGGAGCCGGTCCGGGGCGTGCCGCCCCCTGGCGGGGCCGGGAAGGTCGTTGCCCCCTCCGCCCGGAGGGGATACGGTCGGACGTGTCCGTGCCCGTGCCGAAGCGGGAGAAGAAGCGGGAGAACGGGGAGGTGGGGTTGATGACCGCGCTCGGGGCCACCGTGCACAGCGCCCGGGTCACCCTCACGTCCCGGTCCGTGGCCTGACACCGTTCCGTTCGTCCCTCCGGGAGCGTGAGCCCGGGGCGCCCGATCGACTCCCCTGCGGAAACGGACTTCCACCTCACCATGACCACTTCTCGGAATTCATGGACCACGCGCCCCGAGACCGGCGCGGACCTTCCCGCCATCCGTGAGATCAACCTCGCCGCGTTCGACACCTCCGCCGAGGCCGAACTCGTCGACGCCCTGCGCCGCGACCCGGCCTGGATCGACGGCCTCTCCCTGGTCGCCGTTGACGTCGGTGACGCCGCCGACACGCCCGTCGCGCACGCGCTGCTGACCCGTTGTCACATCGGTGACGTGCCGGCACTGTGTCTGGGACCGTGCGCGGTCCTGCCCGACCACCAACGGCGGGGCGCCGGTTCGGCGGTCATCCGCGCCGCTCTGGCGGCTGCCCGGGCGCGGGGCGAGCACTTCGTCACCGTCCTCGGTCATCCGGAGTACTACCCCCGGTTCGGTTTCGCCCGGGCGTCCGCCCACGGCATCGGCCTGAGCATCGAGGTCCCGGACGAGGCCCTGATGGTCCTCGCCCTCGACCCGGGGCGTCCGTTGCCGAGCGGAACGATTCGCTACGCCGATCCCTTCGGGATCTGATTCCCCGTGGGGCGGGACGTGCCGGGGCCGTCGTGACGGCCCCGGCACGTGCGGTGTCCGGGCGGGGCGGCCGGGCACCGGTGGAGGTGAACGCCGGGGAGCCGGAAGTGCCCGGGCGGAGCGCCGGCCCTTCCGACCCCGCTCCGCGCCGCCCGTGTCTCGGAGCGCAGGCGGGGTCCGGGGTCCGGCCCCATCCGGTCGGTGTCCTCACCCGCTTCGGAAGCGGTCCGCGTGCTCGGCCACCCACTGCTCGAACGTGCGGGCCGGGCGACCCGTCACACGCTCGACGGTGTCGTCGACGGTCGTGGCGGTCCCGGGAGGTGCGGCGTACCACCCGATGACGTACTCGGCCTCCTCCCGGGAGACACCGCCCGCCATCAGCCGCTCGACCGCCCGGGCGTGCGGGATCGTGACGAAGGCGATGTCCCGGCCGGTCGCCCGGGAGAGGATCGCGACGCGGTCGCGCGGGGTCAGTGCCTCCGGTCCGGTGAGGTTGTACACCTCACCGGCGTGGCCGTCCTCGATCAGGGCGACCGCCGCCACCGCCCCGATGTCCGCCTGGTGGACCAGAGCGCTGGGCCGGTCGTAGGGCTCCCGCACCACGCCCTCGTCGCGAATCGAGTCGACCCAGCCGAGCGTGTTGGACATGAACTCCTGCGCCTCCAGGCGCGTCCACTCCACCCCGGACTCCGCCACCGCCCGCTCGACCGGCCCCACCCGGCCGTCCCACAGAACGGTGATGCGCCGCACTCCCGCCCCGACCGCCCGCCGCACGAACTCCGGGCCGACCCCGGCGAGCCCTTCCACCGCCGTGATGTGCAGCCGGTCGCACCCCGCGAGGGCGGACTCCCACGTCCCCGGTTCCGTGTGGGTACCCGCCACCGTCTCCACCCCGGTGGGGAATCCCCCGGTCGCGGCGACCGGGTTCCGCGTCAGAGCCCGAACGCGTTCACCTCTGCGGGCCAACTCCGCCACCACGTGACGCCCGGTGTTCCCGGTGGCACCCGTCACCAGTGTGGTCATGGCTCAACCCCTTTCGTTCCCGGGAACGCTAGAAGCTCAATCCCACTTGAGGTCAAGCATCGTCCGGGCGTCGGTCGGTCGGCCCGGCGGCACGCGCGGCCGGAGAGGCGTCCGGCTTCACCACAGGACCGCGCAACCCCGCCGTTCCAGGGCGTCGACCAGGGCGGGCGGCGGTTCGAACGGGTTCCACCGCAGGTCGAGTTTCTCCAGCGCCGGGAAGTCGAGGACCCCGGCGGGGAGCCGGTTCAGGTGGTTGGCCCGCAGGTCGAGCTGCCGGAGTCGTGGCAGGGCCGTCAGGGCCCCCGGGAACTCCGTCAGGGCGTTCTCCCGCAGGTCCAGCACCCGCAACTCCCGCAGCCGGCCGATCGACTCCGGTAGAACGCTCAACCGGTTCCCCCGCAACCACAGTTCGCGCAGACGCCCCAGCCGGCCGATCGACCCCGGCAGCTCGGTCAGTCGGTTGTGCCCCGCCCGCAACTCCCGCAGGGCGGTCATTCCCCCGATGCTTTCCGGCAGCGCGGTCAACCGGTTCTCCCCGACGTTGAGGTACCGCAGCGCGGTCAGCCGGCCGATCGACCCCGGCAGCTCGGTCAGTCGGTTGTCGTGGAGGTACAGGAAGTCCGACAGGCGCGTGAGAGCCCCGATGTCCCCCGGCACGCGGGTCAGGGCGTTGTGGCCGAGGTCGAGGGTGCGCAGGTTCACCATCCGGCCGACCGCCGGAGACACGGTCGTCAACCCGTTCTCCGCGAGGATCAGCACCCGGGCGTCCGTGCGCCGCCACACCTCCGGTGGCACCGCGCCCACCCCCTGCCGCCACAGGTTCACCGTGGTGTCCGGCTCTCCCGCCGCCCCGGCCGTCACGGTGCCCGCCCCGCCTTCGCGGCTCCCGCGGACCGGGCCTCCCGCAGGGCCGGGAGGGCCAGGGTGAGAAGACCGGTGAGAAGCGCCGCCAGGGAGCAGCCCCACAGGGCGATCCGGGCCGAGGTCCACTGGGCCAGCAGCCCCAGCGCGAGGTTCATCCCCACCAGGGGCAGGCTCTGCACCACGGTCACCACCGACTGCACCCGGGCCAGGTAGCCCTCCGGGGTGGTCCCCAGCATCAACGGGGCGATGTTCGCTCCGAAGGCCCCGTTGCCCGCGCCGATCAGCAGCGAGGCGAGGATGCCCACCAGCGGGTTCGGGGCCGCCGCCAGCACGCCGATGCCCGCGCCGGCCACCACCAGCCCCAGCCCGGCCGCCACCCCGGGACGGGCGGCCCCGCCCCGTACCAGTACCACCAGGGCGACGGAGACGATGCCCACCGCCTGGGCGCCGACCAGCACACCCGTCTCGCGCGGTCCCCAGCCCTCCTGGCGGGCCAGCACCGGCGCCAGCAGGGAGATCACCGGCAGCAGGAAACCGGCGGCCACCGCCGTGACCCCCAATCCGGAGAGGAGGATCGGTGTGCGCCGGCACACCCGCAGGCCGGCGGTGATGTCGCCCCACAGACCGGAGCGTTCGGCCGGCGGCGAGGTGTGCGGAGCCGGCTCCTGCGGTGTCCCCCGGCCCTCCGGGCGCCGGCGCAACCACAGCAGCACCGCCAACAGCACCGCCGGGCCGACCGCCGCGACGGCCAGGGGACCCGGCGTGCCGAACACGTCGAGCAGCGCACCACCCGCCGCCCCCGAGGCGAACAGCACCATCTGCACGCCGGTCTGCCGCAGCGCCATGGCACGCGGCAGGCTCTCCGGGCCCACCAGTCGGCGCGGCATCGACCCCGAGGCGGGCAGGTCGAAGGCGTCCAGCACACCGATCACCAGCGCCGCCCCGAACAACAGGGCCACCGGCGTGCCCACGAAGGAGACCGCCGCGGCCAGGGCCGCGACCACCACCAGGGACAGCGCGGCGCAGAGGGTGAGGATCCGCCAGGCCCCGATCCGGTCGGCCACCACGCCGCCGAGCAGCATCAACGCCGCGCGCGGGAGGTTGATCAGGGCCAGCATCGCCCCCGCGACGGCCCCACCGTGGCCGGCAGCGGCCCATCCGAGCGCGAAGTACAGGACGCCACTGCCGAACAGCGAGGCCAGCCAGCCGGCCAACCAGAGCCGGAAACCCCCCGGTAAGGCGGCCCGCCGGGCCTCGGTCTGCGCGGCTTCGGGCGCCCGGGTCGGGGCGGGGGACGCGGGGGGAGTCGCCATGCCCGGCACTCTAGGTCCGGCCACCGACATTCCTTTCCCACCCGCCGGGACGTCGGAGCCCGCGGCGGTACCGGCCGGTGACGGCGGAGACCCCCACCATGGCGGTGATGCCGCCCGCGGCCGGGGCGAGGGGGTACACCCCCGGGCGGCTCGCCCGCCGGCCCCGGGCGACCGGGGGGTGATCAGCGGGGGACGAGGGTGTCCAGGGCGGTGCGGACGGTGCGGCGGAAGGCGTCGCTGCCGGTGTGCCCGGCGTCCTCGACGATGTGCAGGCGGGCGTCCGGCCAGGCCCGGGCCAGCTCCCAGGCGGTGATCGCCGGTCCGCTCAGGTCCTGCCGGCCGTGCACCAGGACGCCGGGGATGCCGGTGAGCCGGTCGGCGTTCCGCAGCAGTTCGCCCTCCTCCAACCAGGCGGCGTGCGCGAAGTAATGGGTGGTGATGCGGACCATCGCCATCATGTCGCGGTCCGGCCTGCCGCTGTAGGGGGCGGGCGCGCCGTGCGGCTCCAGGGAGACGAGGGTGTCCTCCCAGGCACACCACTCGCGGGCGGCGTGTTCGCGCACCTCCGCGTCGGGATGGTTCATCAGCCGGGCGTAGCCGGCCACCGGGTCCTCCCGGTCGGTGGGCGGCAGGGGGGCGAGGAAGCGCTCCCACCGGTCGGGGAAGAAGCGGGCCGTCCCCCGGTAGAGCCAGTCGATCTCCGAGTGGCGGGTCGTCGTGACGCCCGCGATGACGATGCCGGCGACGCGGTCGGGGTGCCGCTGGGCGTAGGCGAGGATCAGGGTGGAGCCCCAGGAGCCGCCGAACAGCACCCACCGCTCCACCCCGAGGTGTTCGCGCAGTCGCTCCATGTCGGCGATCAGGTGGTGGGTGGTGTTGTGCTCCAACCCGGTGGCGGGGTCGCTCGCGTGGGGCAGGCTGCGTCCGCATCCGCGCTGGTCGAACAGGATCACCCGGTACCGGTGCGGGTCGAAGGGGCGCAGCATCCGGGGCGCGCAGCCGGATCCGGGGCCGCCGTGCACGACGAGCGCCGGGGCCCCGTCGGGGTTGCCGTGGGTCTCCCAGTGGACGCGCTGGCCGTCACCGACGTCCAGCAGGCCCCCGTCGTACGGCTCGACGGGCGGGTGCGGCACGTCCGACGGGGCGGGGGGCGGTGCGGACACGGGACCTCCGGAGGCGGGACACGGCTCGGTGGGAACCGGGGGAGTGTGCCGGCTCCGACCACGCTCCGCGAGCGGTTTTCCCGTCCCCGTCCCCGGCATCCCGTCGACCTCGGGTCGCCGGAAGGCGTGCCGAACGCGCCGCGGCCCGCCGGGATCCGTGACGGATCCCGGCGGGCCGGGGGAGGAGTCCCGGGAGGGGTGCCCTCAGCGGTCGGCGGGCCGGCCGGTCGTTTCCGTGTCGCCCCCGATGTCCTCCGCCGCCTCGGCGGCCCGGGCGCGCGCCCGGTGCTCGACGCCGATGACGGCCAGCGGCAGCAGACCGCCGACCAGCAGGGCCAGCGGCAGCAGCATCCAGACGAAGACGCCGCACATCACCAGGGCGACGAGCAGCAGCAGCGAACCCACCGGGTCGTCCCGCAGGGCACCGGCGGCGGTCCGCAGGTGTTCGCGGGCCGGTGTCCCGCCGGCCGGGTTCCCCCCGTCCGGGGCGCCGGCCGAAGCGGTGGTCGACCACGCGGCGGCCACCCGCAGCAGCAGGACGCCCCAGCCGCCGAGCAGGGCGAGGGAGACCGGGAGCAGGAGGCCCGCGCCGGGGACCACCCCCGCCTCGGCGAGCGTGGCGTTCCACACCAGCACCAGGGCGCCGGCGAGGAAGGCGAGGCCCGCGGCCCACAGGTCCCGCACGGCGGCCACGAAGTCCCGCAGCAGGTCGCCGATTCGTTCGCTCTCCCCGGCCAGGTGGCGGCGCAGGTGGGCGGTGCCGGCGGCGAGCGCGGGCAGGAGGGTGATCAGGGGCAGGGTCAGTACGAGGACGACCACACCCGTGAGCAGGGTCTCGCCGAACAGAGCGAGACCGGCTCCCTTCCTGCCGCGCATCGCCTCAGCCCTTCAGTCCGGAGGTGGCCACGCCGTCGACGATATAGCGCTGGAAGACGATGAAGAAGATCAGCACCGGCAGCAGGGCCAGCACCGCCATCGCCATCTGCCCGCCGTAGTCGGAGACCGTGGTCTGGTCCACGTACTGGCGCAGTGCCAGCGGCATCGTGTAGTTGTCCGGGCTCTTGAGGTAGATCAGCGGACCGAAGAAGTCGTTCCAGCTCCAGATGAAGGCGAAGATCGACGCGGTGACCATCACCGGCCGCATCAGCGGCAGCATGATCGACCAGTAGATCCGGGCGTGTCCGGCGCCGTCGATGCGGGCCGACTCGTCGAGTTCGCGCGGCAGGTTCCGCATGAACTGCACCATCAGGAAGACGAAGAACGCCTCGGCCGCCAGGAATTTCCCGAGCAGCAACGGCCAGAAGGTGTCCACCATGTTCAATTCGTTGAACATGATGTACTGCGGAATGATCACCACGTGGAACGGCAGCAGCAGCGTGCCGATCATCAGGGCGAACCACAGTTTCCGGCCGGGGAATTCGATGCGCGCGAAGGCGTAGGCGGAGACCGTGGAGGAGAGCGCGATGCCCACCACCGCGCCGACCGCCAGGATCATCGAGTTCGTGAAGAAGGTCCAGAACGACACCCCGCCGATACCGCTGAACGCGGTGACGAAGTTGTCCAGGGTGGTGTTGTCCGGGATCAGGTTGACGTTGCCGACGATCTCGTTGGACGGCCGGAAGGAGGAGAGGACCATCCAGGCGGCCGGGTAGAGGATCACGAAGCCCAGCACCAGGATCGAGCCGTGGTACAGCAGGGTGCGCCAGGAGCGGCGCCGCCGGGCGCGGCCGCGGCCGCCGTCGTGGTCGGTGGACCGGGCGGGGGGACGCATCCCGCCGCCGGCGGCCTCACCGGCGGCGACCGCCTTGCCGGTGGTCGGAGTCGTGGTGGTCACTTGCCCTCACCGCCGTAGTGCACCCAGTGCTTCGAGGTCTTGAAGAAGATCAGGGTGATCAGGCCCACGAACAGGACCAGGACCCAGGCCATCGCCGAGGCGTAGCCCATCTGGAAGTCGCGGAAGCCGCGGAAGTACAGGTAGAGCGTGTAGAACATGGTCGAGTCGGCCGGGCCGCCGGTGCCGTTGGAGACGATGAAGGCGGAGCCGAAGACCTGGAAGGAGTTGATCGTCTCCAGCACGAGGTTGAAGAAGATCACCGGCGAGAGCATCGGCAGGGTGATCCGCAGGAACTTGCGGACCGGGCCGGCCCCGTCCACCTCGGCGGCCTCGTAGAGCTCGGTCGGGATCTGCTTGAGACCGGCCAGGAAGATCACCATCGGCGCGCCGAACTGCCACACCGCCAGCAGGATGAGCATGTACACCGTCATCGACGGGTCGCCGACCCAGCCGCCGGGGGAGAGGCCGACACCCTGGCCCACCCGGTCCACCACGCCGTTGTCGATGAACATCGCACGCCACACGATGGCGATCGAGACGCTGGCGCCGATCAGGGAAGGGGCGTAGAAGAAGGAACGGTAGGCGCCCTGTCCGCGCCTCCTGCTGTTGAGCAGCATGGCCACGGCGAGTGCGGCGGCCAGCTTGATCGGGGTTCCCACCAGCGCGTACTGGAGGGTGATCTTGACCGAGTTCAGATACCGGTCGTCGTTGAAGAGCCTGATGAAGTTGTCGAGCCCGACCCACTCCGGCGCCCGGAAGAGGCTGTAGTTGGTGAAGGCCAGGTAGAGCGAGGCCAGCATCGGGCCGGCGGTGAGGGCGAAGAAGCCCAGCAGCCACGGGGAGAGGAACGCGTAGCCGGCCCGGGTCTCGGCCGCCCGCCGCGACGACCGCGCGCTGCGCGGCCGTCGCGGCGGCTTGCCGACCTCCGGGGCCTTGGACGCTTCTCGGGCAAGAGTCACAAGGTCGATCCGTTTCGTGCGACGAAAGGGGTTGAGGGGCCGGAGGAGGGATCAGCCGAGGTGGATCTCGGCCTCGGCGAACCAGCGGTCCACGAACTGCTCGACGGTCAGGTTGCCGTAGGCGAACTCCTGGCCCAGGTTGCGGTACTCCTCCTCGATGGGACCGAAGCCCTCGATCGGGAGCGGCGCGGGCTCGGTGACGTAACCGGCCTCGGAAGCCGCCTCCTCGTACTCCATCACCCGGGCGTCGATGCCCCCCTCCTCGAGGTCGAGGGCGTCACGCTGGGCGGGGGAGGAGGGGACACCCAGGTTGGTGCCGAAGATCGCACCCGCCTCCGGGTCGTTGACCAGGAAGTCGATCAGCTTGGCGGCCTCCTCGGGGTGGTCGCTGTTGGCGCTCACCGCGAGCTGCATGGTCGGCTTGAAGAACTGGCGCTTCTCGCCGTCGGGGCCCGAGGGAATGGGCATCAGCTGCAGGTCCTCGACGCCGGAGTCACCGACGTAGCCGGCCAGGAAGTTGTCCCAGTGGAACTCCATGGCGGCCTCTTCGACCGTGAAGCCGGACAACGGTTCGAGCTGGACCGAGCGCTGGACCGGATAGGTCAGGTTCTCCGGCTCGCGCACCTCGGAGGCCAGCTCCAGCCACTCCGTCATGTGCTCCTTGGTGAAGTTCAGGTCCCCGTCCTCGGTGAAGGGCTCGACACCCTGCTGGAGGAGCCACTGGACGAAGAGCCAGAAGGTGCCGGTGTAGTCGGTGCCTCCGTACACCTGCGGGTCGGCGTCGGCCCCGGCCTCGGAGACGGCGGCGAGCACGCGGTTGTACTCGGCCCAGTCGTAGTCCTCGGCGGGGGGCTCGACACCCAGCTCGTCGAGCAGGCCGGGGTTGTAGAAGAGGGCCAGGGTGTTGGTACCGGTGGCCACGGCGTACAGGTCGTCGCCGACCCGACCGGCGTCGACCAGGGCCTCGTCGAACTCGGAGAGGTCCAGGGCATCGCCCAGGTACTCGTTGAGGTTGGTCAGCTGACCGGTGTCGGCGTACTGGCGCAGGTAGGAGGTGTCCATCTGCAGGACATCCGGCAGCGAGCGGCCGGCGGCCTCGGTGCTCCGGGCGGTCCAGTAGTCGGGGAAGGCGGCGAAGCCGGTGTTCACCTTGATGTTCGGGTTCTGCTCCTCGAACAGGTCGATGGCCCGCTCGTAGCGGTCGGCGCGATCGTCGTTGCCCCACCACTGGAAGTTGAGGGTGACCCGGCCGCCCTCGTCGCCGCCGCCACCGCCGTTGTCGGAACCGCAGGCGGTGAGGGCGAGTGAGCCGACCGCCGCGAGGGCGATACCGCGGATCGCGGCTTTCCTGATGGACATTGGGAGCCTCCCTGCTCTCGTCAATGCGTGGGGCACTTCGTCGCCGGCCGGGCGAATGGCGGCCGGCGGCCCGGGCGGCGCCGCTTCCGCAGCCCTCGGCGTCGCCCGAAGTGAATCGTTACAATACCGCCGGGGGTCGATCTGTGAACCCGGCCGTCGGTAACTTTTCGGAAACGTGACCGTGATCGTTTTTCCGCATGTCAACGCTGCTTGTCCGGGGGAACCCGAGGTGGCGCGGGGGTCTGTGGAGCCCTCCTCGGCGCCCTTTGGTCAGGGGTTTTTGCGAGCCTGATCGTGAATCGATTCATGTCGCAAGCAGCGCGTACGCCCGGGGAGGCGCGCACCCGGGGGGTGTTTCGGAGTCTCGCAATGGGGGCGACTCGCGTCAAGGGGAGTGATCGGCATATCGACCCTTGTTCGACTCGCCGAACGACTCCGGGGCGGGTGCGCGAGGGGTGAGGGTCGAGGG
>NZ_VKHS01000249.1 GCF_014141525.1 Streptomyces calidiresistens | reverse complement strand
GCCGTCGACCCGGTGCGATGGCTGGACGACCACGGGGTGCGCATCGGCTGACGGGCCGCCGGGCCCGCCCCGCGCACCGGGGCCCCGGGTCGGCGCGCGACCCGGGGCCCCGGTGGGTGCCGAACGGACCTCTCCGAACCGGCCGTGGACACCCCCTGGACCGCGCCCCTGCCCGCCGACTCCGGGGCCGTGCCCACCGCCGGTTTCGGCGCGGACGGGGAGCGCTGGAGCGCCGGCCACACCGGCCAGGACTTCGCGGTGCCCGAGGGCACGGACGTGCTCGCCGTCGGCTCCGGCGTGGTCGTGGCGGTGGGGTGCGACGACGCCTACGGCCTGTCGGTGGTGCTGCGCCACGACAACGGCTACCACAGCCAGTACGCCCACCTCTCCCTCGTCACGGTGGAGCCGGGCGACCGGGTGGGCACCGGGCGACGGATCGGTCTGAGCGGGAACACCGGCAACTCCACCGGCCCGCATCTGCACTTCGAGATCCGGCTCACCCCGCAGTACGGGTCGGCCGTCGACCCGGTGCGATGGCTGGACGACCACGGGGTGCGCATCGGCTGACGGGCCGCCGGGCCCGCCCCGCGCACCGGGGCCCCGGGTCGGCGCGCGACCCGGGGCCCCGGTGGGTGCCGAACGGCGCGTCGTGCCGCCCGGACCGGCCCGGTCAGACCGGGCTGGGCTCGTCGGTCCGGGGTCCGGAGTCCTCCCGCTCCGACTGCCCGCCGCCGTCGCCGCGCGGTCCCCGGTCGCGCAGTCGCAGCCGGCGTCGGCCGCGCGCGGGACGCTCCTCGCGCGCGGGCTCCTCGCCCGGCTCCCGGTCGTGGCCCGGCATCGGGGCGGTGACCTCCAGGTCCACCGGGGGCGGCGTGTCCGAGGGGTGCAGACGGCCCTCCAGCATGGCGCCGAGACCGAGGATGGCGCAGCGGCCCGGCGCGTCGGCGATCCGCACCGGCATGCCGGTGCTCTCCCGGATGGTGGCGTCCAGCCCGGGCAGTTCGGCGGCCCCGCCGGTGAGGACGATGCCCCGGTCGGCGAGGTCGGCGACCAGGTCCGGCGGGCAGCGGTGCAGCACCGAGCGGATGGCGTCCAGCAGCGAGGTCAGCGGGGTGCGGACGGCCAGGCGGAGGCTCTGGGGGTCCACGACCACGGTGCGGGCCAGGCCGGTGGCCACGTCGCGGCCGTGCACCTCGGCGCGGTCCCGGTCCGACTCGCACAGCGACCGGTGCAGGGGCCGGACCGCCTGCCCGGGCAGCAGCAACTCGTGGTGGTTGCGCAGGTGCTGCACCAGCGCCCGGTCCACGGTGTCCCCGCCGACCGGCACGTTCTCCGCCGCGACGATCGAACCGAGGGAGAGCACCGCGACCTGCGTGCGGGTCGCCCCGCACTGGATGATCATGGCCGCCTCGGGGCGCTCCACCGGCAGGCCGGCACCGATCCCGGCGCTCAGCAGGCTGTCCACCAGCTCCACCCGGCGGGCACCGAGCCCGATCAGGGTCTCGTAGGCGGCGCGGCGGGCCAGCGGATCGGCGTCGTGCGGCACGCAGGCGGCGACCCGCAGCATCGGCTTGCGGCGCAGGGCGCGGCGCAGCTTGGTGCCGACCATGGCGCGCAGCATCCGCTGGGCCATCTCGATGTCCACGACGGTGCCGCCGTTGATGGGCTTGACGACGCGGATGCTGGCCGGGGTGCGGCCGTGCATGCGCTCGGCGGGGGTGCCGACCGCGATGAGCGAGCCGTTGCGGATGTTCACCGCGACGATCGAGGGCTCGTCGACGATCAGGCCGGTCTGACGCAGGTAGAGGCGGGTGCGGGCGGCGCCGAGGTCGGCGGCGACCGTGCAACGACGAAGATGGTCCAGACTGGGGGTCATGTGATCATCGTGTGACGACGGTGCGTGACGCGCGCGTCGGACGGGGCGTTCGGGGGACGGTCCCGTCGACCGTCCCCCGAACGCCCGCCGGCGGGCCGTCAGCCGGCCCGGACCGCGGCCCCCACCGGCCCGTCGTGGGGGTTTGACGCCGCGTCGGACACCCCGTCCGTCCCCGCCGGCCCCTCCGCGAACTGCGTGCGGTGCAACTCCGTGTAACGACCGCCGCGGGCGAGCAGCTCCTCGTGGGTGCCCCGCTCCACGATCCGCCCCTCCTCCAGGACCAGGATCCGGTCGGCGGCGCGCACGGTGGACAACCGGTGCGCGATGACCACCGAGGTGCGCCCGGCCAGCGCCTCGGTCAGCGCCTCCTGCACGGCGGCCTCCGAGGTGGCGTCCAGGTGCGCGGTCGCCTCGTCCAGGATCACCACCCGGGGGCGGGCCAGCAGCAGGCGCGCGATCGTCAACCGCTGCCGCTCCCCGCCCGAGAGCCGGTAGCCGCGCTCCCCGACCACGGTCTCCAGGCCGTTCGGCAGCGAGGAGATCAGCTCCTCCAGGCGGGCGCGGCGCAGCGCGTCCCACAACTCGTCCTCCCCGGCGTCCGGGCGGGCGAGCAGCAGGTTGGCGCGGATGGTGTCGTGGAAGAGGTGGCCGTCCTGGGTGACCATCCCGACGGCCGAGCGCAGTGATTCGGCGGTCAGGTCCCGCACGTCCACGCCACCGATCAGCACCTCGCCCGCGTCCGTGTCGTACAGACGGGGCAGGAGCTGCGCGATGGTGGACTTGCCCGCCCCGGAGGAGCCGACCAGCGCGATCAACTCGCCCGGTTCGGCACGGAAGTCCACCCCGTGCAGCACCCGCTCGCCGCCGCGCGCATCCAGCACGGCGACCTCCTCCAGGGAGGCGAGGGAGACCCGGTCGGGGGAGGGGTAGGCGAAGTCCACGTTCCGGAACTCCACCGACAGCGGCCCGTCGGGCACCGGGCGGGCGTCGGGCCGCTCGCGGATCAGGGGGGTGAGGTCGAGCACCTCGAAGACCCGCTGGAAGCTCACCAGCGCGCCCATCACCTCCACCCGGGCCCCGGCCAGGGCGGTGAGCGGCGCGTAGAGACGGGTGAGCAGCAGGGCCAGGGCGACCACCGCGCCCGGCTCCAGGTTGCCGTCCAGGGCCATCACCCCGCCCAGCCCGTAGACCAGGGCCAGGGCCAGGGAGGAGACCAGGGTCAGCGCGGTCACGAAGGTCATCTGCAGCATGGCGGTGCGGACCCCGATGTCCCGCACCCGCTCGGCCCGCTCGGCGAAGCCGGCGGACTCCTCGGCGGGGCGTCCGTACAGCTTGACCAGGGTGGCGCCGGGGGCGGAGAACCGTTCGGTCATCCGGGTGTTCATCACCGAGTTGTGGTTGGCCGCCTCCCGGCTCAGCCGGGCCAGCCGGGTGCCGATGCGGCGGGCGGGCAGCACGAACACCGGCAGCAGCACCAGGGCCAGCAGGGTGATCCGCCAGGAGAGGGTCAGCATGACCCCGAGCGCGAAGAGCAGGGTGACGGTGTTGCCCAGGACCCCGGAGAGGGTGTCGCTGAAGGCGCGTTGGGCGCCGATCACGTCGTTGTTGAGCCGGCTGACCAGGGCGCCGGTGCGGGTGCGGGTGAAGAAGGCGACCGGCATCCGCTGCACGTGGTCGTGGACCGCGCGGCGCAGGTCCAGGATCAGCCCCTCGCCGATGCGTGCCGACAGCCACCGGCCGACCAGGCCGACGACCGCCTCGGCGACGGCGATCAGGGCGATCAGGAGGGCGATGGCCACGACGGTGCCGGGTGGTCCCTGTTGGGTGATGACGGTGACCACCCGGCCGGCGAGCACCGGGGTGGCGACGGCGAGCAGCGCGCCGAGGACGCTCAGCACCAGGAACACGAGCAACCGCCGTCGGTGCGGGCGGGCGAAGCCGGCGATCCGACGCAATGTCCTGCGCGAGAAGGGGCGTTGGTCGTCGGGGGCGTGCCGTTGGTTGTACAGGGCGTTCCAGGCGGCGATCTCCATGCTCATCCGGGGCTCCCACCGGTCCGGGGCGCGACCGAGGGGCCGCACGCGGGTGAATCGACTCCTCGGACGGTAGGACCTCAAGTGAACTCGAGGTCAAGCGCACCGGTTCGGAAGGGGCGCACCCCGGGCCCCCGCCCCCGGCGCGGCGGGTCCCGGCGGCGCGCTGCCCGTGGCCCCGGTGCGGAGGGAGGCCAGTACCGCCCTGCCCTCCGAGTACGGCCCCTTCCGCGCCCACGGCTACCGGGCGGCCGACGGGGTGGAGCACATCGCGCTGGTGGCCGGGGACCCCGGGGGCGCCGAGGACCTCGTGGTCCGGGTCCACTCCGAGTGCCTGACCGGCGACGTCCTCGGCTCGCAACGCTGCGACTGCGGTCCCCAACTGCGCGCCTCCCTGGCCCGGATCGCCGAGGAGGGCCGGGGGGTGCTGGTCTACCTGCGCGGTCACGAGGGGCGCGGCATCGGTCTGTTGCCGAAGCTGCGTGCCTACGAACTCCAGGAGCACGGTCGCGACACCCTCGACGCCAATCTCGAACTGGGCCTGCCGGCCGACGCCCGGGACTACGCGGTCGCCGCCCGGGTCCTGGAGGACCTCGGGGTGCGTTCGATCCGCCTGCTCACCAACAACCCCGACAAGGTGGATGCCCTGCGTCGGCACGGTCTGACCGTGACGGCCCGCGAGGCCGTTCCGGTCTCGGTCGGTGAGCACAACCTGCGCTACCTGCGGACGAAGCGGGACCGGATGGGGCACGAACTGCCCTGGCTGGACGAGGCCCTTCCCGGTGTCGTCACCCCGCTGTCCGGCTGCCCCGGCCGGTGACCCGGGGGCGCGCGAGGCACCGCCCCGCGCGCCCCCGGGCGTTCCGGGCGCCCCCGACACCACCCCGGCACCACCCCCTCATCACGAGGGTCCCCGACACCCCGGTCCATCATGACGGTCCGGTGCCGGACCGGACCCACGACCCGAAAGGCAGGACGGCTTGAGCGGCAAGGGCGCTCCCGAACTCACCATCCGCGAGTGCGCGGATCTGCGCGTCGCGGTGGTCGCGGCCCAGTGGCACGAGCCGGTGATGACCGGCCTCGTGGACGGTGCGCTGCGCGCACTGGGCGAACTGGGCATCCACGAACCCACTCTGCTCCGGGTCCCCGGAAGCTTCGAACTGCCGGTGGTGGCCAAGGTGTTGGCCGGCCGCGGCTACGACGCCGTCGTGGCTCTCGGCGTCGTCATCCGGGGCGGCACCCCGCACTTCGACTACGTGTGCCACGGCGTCACCGAGGGGCTGACCCGGGTGGCGGTGGACACCGGCGTCCCGGTCGGCTTCGGGGTGCTCACCTGTGACACCGAGGAGCAGGCGCTCGACCGCGCCGGATTGCCGGGGTCCACCGAGGACAAGGGCCACGAGGCGGTCACCGCCGCGGTCGCCACCGCCGCCGTCCTGCGCACCGTGTCCGAACCCTGGCGCTGAGCGCGGCCCGGCCCGCGCACCGCGTAGGCTGGGCCGCACCATGGCCAACAAGACGTTCGAGGAGCTCTTCGAGGAGCTCCGGCAGAAGGCCGCCACCGGCGACCCCGCAACCTCCCGCACCGCCGAGCTCGTGGCCGCCGGTGTCCATACGATCGGCAAGAAGGTCGTCGAGGAGGCGGCGGAGGTGTGGATGGCCGCCGAGCACGAGGGCGCGGAGCGCACCGCCGAGGAGATCTCCCAGCTCCTGTACCACCTCCAGGTGATGATGATCGCCCGGGGCATCTCCCTCCGGGACGTCTACGAGCATCTGTGAGCGGACCCCGCCCCCGGGGTCCGCCCACCCGAGCCCGTTCCCGTCACACCACCCGCAAAGGAAGCCCCGTCATGCTGCGCATCGCCGTCCCCAACAAGGGTTCGCTCTCCGGACCCGCGGCGACCATGTTGCAGGAGGCCGGTTACCGGCAGCGCAAGGACAGCCGCGAACTGGTCCTCCTCGACGCCGACAACCAGGTGGAGTTCTTCTTCCTCCGCCCCCGGGACATCGCCGTCTACGTCGGATCCGGCAAGCTGGACATCGGCATCACCGGTCGTGACCTGCTGCTGGACTCCGGATCCGAGGCCGAGGAGATCATGCCGCTCGGCTTCGCCGCCTCCACGCTGCGCTACGCCACCCGCCCGGGCGGCGTGCGCGACGTCTCCCAGTTCGGCGGCCTCACCGTCGCCACCTCCTTCGCCGGCGTGGTCGCGAACCACCTCGCGGAGCACGGCGTCGAGGCCTCCGTGGTGCGGCTGGACGGCGCGGTGGAGACCGCCATCCAGCTCGGCGTCGCCGACGTGATCGCCGACGTGGTGGAGACCGGCACCACCCTGCGCAACGCCGGTCTGGAGATCATCGGTGACCCCGTCCTGTCCTCCGAGGCGGTGGTCGTCCGCCGCCGCGGCGCCGAGGGCGACGACCCCAAGGTGCGGCAGTTCCTGCGCCGTCTCAAGGGCGTCCTGGTCGCCCGGCGTTACGTGATGATGGACTACGACATCCGGGCCGAACTGGTGGAGAAGGCGGTCGCCCTCACCCCCGGCCTGGAGTCCCCGACGGTCTCCCCGCTGCACGACCGCGGCTGGGTCGCCGTCCGCTCGATGGTGCCCACCCGGGAGGCCCAGCGGATCATGGACGACCTGGACGAGCTGGGCGCCCGGGCGATCCTGACGACCACCATCCACGCCTGCCGCCTGTGACCCGGCGCCGTCCGCCCCGACGGGCCCCCCACCGGGGCTGTCTCTTATACA
>NZ_VKHS01000248.1 GCF_014141525.1 Streptomyces calidiresistens | reverse complement strand
GTTGGGACCTCCGACCCCCCGGGACGGCACCCCGCGGCACCCCCGCGACCGACCGGCGCCCGCGTCCCCCGGACGCCACGGCCGGGTCGGCTGCGAACCGCGCGGACCCGCTCGATAGGCTGGGTGTCGCCATTCCGATGACACCCGCAGCGCGGCCGGGCGTGCGACCCGCCGCCGAAGTTCGACCAAGGAGATGCCGCCGCCGTGAGCAGCAGCCTTCGACGCGGTTCCCTGACCGCGACCTTCGTGCTCTCGATCGCCACTGTGACCGCCTGCGGCGCCGGCTTCGATGCCGAGACGGACCAGGTCGGCCCCATGCAGGCCGCCGTGCAGGTCGAGGACATCAAGATCCAGAACGTCAACGTGCTGCTCTCCGAGGAGGAGGGCGGCCCCGCAGGGGTCAGCGCGCGGATCTTCAACGACGGCGCCGAGGACCAGACCCTGGTCTCCATCACCCTGCCCGGCAGCGGCGAGGAGATGGAGCTGATCCCGGCCGAGGGCGAGGACGAGATCGTCATCCCCGCGCGCGGCTCGCTCGCCCTGGGCGGCGAGGGCAACGCCCTCGCCATCATCGACGACCCGCAGGGCGCGGGCATCGCCGCGGGCAACGCCCAGCACCTCGTCTTCGACCTGAGCGACACCGGCGAGGCCTCCCTGTACGCGCGGGTCATGCCGGTGGTCGACTTCTTCGACTACTACTCCGACTGGGCGCCGCCGACCCTCGACGAGGTCGAGGGCGACGACGAGGCCGGGATCGACGAGGACGCCATCGAGGGCGTGGAGGACATCGAGGAGGGCCTCCAGGAGGGCGAGGACAACGAGGAGGCCCCCGCCGACCGCCTGCCCGGCGAGGTCGAGGACGAGGACGGCGACGAGGTCGACCCCGGCCGCACCGGCGAGACCGGCGGCACCGGCGAGGACTGATCCCCGCCCCCGGCCGCTCCCGCGCGGTCCGCGTCGCGCACGCGGACCGTCGCCGGCGGCGGGCCCCGGAACAGCAGGACGGGCCCCGGCGCTCCCACCCCGGAAGGGTGGGAGCGCCGGGGCCCGTCGCACGTCCGTCGCCGAACCCTCGGAGCCGCCCCGGGGTGCGGGCCGGGAGGGCCGGACCGGCTCCCCGGTCCGGCCCTCACCCCGACCGGAGGGCCCGGGGGCCGTCACGGCTCGAACTTGTACCCCAGGCCGCGCACCGTCACCAGGTAGCGAGGCGCCCCCGGGTCCGGCTCGATCTTCGCCCGCAGCCGCTTGACGTGCACGTCCAGCGTCTTGGTGTCGCCCACGTAGTCGGCGCCCCAGACCCGGTCGATCAACTGCATCCGGGTCAGCACCCGGCCGGCGTTGCGCAGCAGCATCGCCAACAGGTCGAACTCCTTGAGGGGCAGGTCCACCTTGCGGCCGGAGACCGTGACCACGTGGCGGTCCACGTCCATCCGCACCGGGCCCGCCTCCAGGGCCGCCGGCGCCTCGTCCTCGGCGTCACCGCGGCGGCGGAGCACCGCGCGGATCCGGGCCACCAGTTCCCTCGACGAGAACGGCTTGGTGACGTAGTCGTCGGCTCCTATCTCCAGACCGACGACCTTGTCGATCTCGCTGTCCTTCGCGGTCACCATGATGACCGGCACGTTGGAACGGCCCCGCAGCTGGCGGCAGACCTCGGTGCCGGGCAGCCCCGGCAGCATCAGGTCCAGCAGCACCAGGTCGGCACCGTTGCGTTCGAATTCGTCCAGCCCCTCGGGCCCGGTGGCCGCCGTGGCGACCTCGAAGCCCTCCTTGCGGAGCATGTACGACAGGGCGTCGCTGAACGACTCCTCGTCCTCGACGACGAGCACTCGGGTCACGGCGTGACCTCCCGGGCGGGATCGTTGGTGCGGGTGACTGCCGACGGACCGCGTTCCCCGTTCGACCCCGGGGACGGATCGACGGTGACCTCGCCGGTCACCATGCCGTCCTCGTCCGCGGAGACGTCGGGGAAGTCCGCCGGTTCGTGCAACGCGCCGCCGGTGGCGTTCCGGTCGCGCCGGGCGGCGCGGTGGCGCGCACGCGCGCTGCCCGGCTCGGGCAACCGCAGCGTGAAGGTGGAGCCCTGGCCCTCCGCGCTCCACACCTGGACCTCCCCGCCGTGCGAGGCGGCCACGTGCTTGACGATGGCCAGGCCGAGACCGGTGCCGCCGGTGGCCCGGGAACGGGCCGGGTCGACACGGTAGAAGCGCTCGAAGATGCGCTCCCGATCGGTCTCCGAGATGCCGATGCCCTGGTCGGTCACCGAGATCTCGATCTGGTCGGCGCCCCGTGGGGCGCCCGCCTCCTCCGCCGGGATGCGCGCGGCGGCGATGGCCACCCGGGTGTGCGCCGGGCTGTAGTTGACGGCGTTCTCCACGAGATTGCCGAGGGCGGCGGCGAGCTGGCCGCGGTTGCCCCACAGGGTGAGGCCGGTGGCTCCGCCCGAGGCCATGGTGATGTTCTTGCCGCTCGCGGCCTGCCGGCAGCGGTCCATGGCCTCGCCGACGAGTTCGTCGACGCTCACCGTTTCCGCGTTGGTCAACGGGTCGTTGTCCTGCACGCGGGAGAGGTCGATCAGTTCCTGCACCAGGCTGGTCAGCCGGGTGGCCTCCACCTGCATCCGTCCGGCGAACCGGGTGACGGCCTCCGGGTCGTCGGAGGCGTCCATGACGGCCTCCGAGAGCAGGGACAGGGCTCCGGCCGGGGTCTTCAGCTCGTGGCTGACGTTGGCGACGAAGTCGCGTCGCACCGCCTCGATGCGCCGGGCCTCGGTGAGGTCCTCGACCAGCAGCAGGACCAGGCGCGAGCCGAGCGGCGCGGAGCGCGCGGAGACCGCCAGGGCGTCCGAACGGCCCCGGCCGCGGCGGGGCAGGTCCAGTTCCCGCTGTCGGATCTCGCCGTCGCGGCGGGTGTCCCGGGCCATGGCGAGCATGGGCTCGACGGCGAGCCGACCGCCGCGCACCAGCCCCAGGGCGTAGGCGGCGGAGCTGGCCTTGACCACGCCGTCGCCCTCGTCGAGCACCACGGCGGAGGAACGGAGCACCGACAGCACGGTGTCCACACCCGGTGGAAGCCCCTGGTCGGCGGGGAGACCGGAGCGCAGCGGGCGCGTCCGTTCGCGTTCGCTGATGCGGAATGCCAGCATGGCGAAGACGCCGGTACAGAGCCCGGCGACCGCGGCCACTGCGGCGACCGCCGCGTTCACGTCCATGACCTCAGGTTATGCGGCGGCGACAAGCGGGCCACAGAGCCGGGGGCGAATGCTCGTCCGGGGTCCCGTAGAAGTTCACCTTCCCGACGCAGTCGGTTCACCTTCCGGGGTCGCGCCGGTCGTCCGGGGCGCGAACGGTGGCATCGAACGGCGCGCACCCAGCGGCGCACGCCGGTCCCTCGGGCCCCGTGACGGGTCCGACGCCGTGGATCCGGGTCGCCGGGACGGGGTCGGGGGATACTTCGGGGAACACCCCGACGTCCCGTCGCCGACGTCCCGGGCCGCCCGCGGCCCGGGGATCGGCCGACGGAAGGGAACCCCGGGGGACCGCACGGCGCACGGGCAGCGGCGGAAACACGACCGGTACCGGTCGGAGAACGGCAGGAGAGGGCACGACAACATGCGTGACGCGTATCACGAGGAACTGGACGCGATCAGCGACAACCTGGTGGAGATGGCCCGTTTCGTCGGCTCCGCGATGGGACGCGCGACCACGGCGATCCTGGACGCCGACCTCAAGCTCGCCGAGAGCGTGATCGAGGGCGACGACAAGGTCGACCAGATGCACCGCGACCTGGAGAACAGCGCGATAGCGCTGCTGGCCCGCCAGCAGCCGGTCGCCACGGACCTGCGGATCGTGGTGACCTCGCTGCGGATGAGCGCCGACCTGGAGCGGTCCGGCGACCTCGCCCAGCACGTGGCGAAGGTGGCGCGGCTGCGCTTCCCCGACTCCGCGGTGCCCCGGGACCTCCAGGCCACCATCCTGGAGATGGGACAGCTGGCGCAGCGGCTGATGGCCAAGGCGGCCGAGGTGATCATCACCAAGGACGTCGAGCTGGCCATGCAGCTGGAGCACGACGACGACGCGATGGACTCGCTCCACCGCAACCTGTTCCGTCACCTGATGGACGACCGGTGGAAGCACGGCATCGAGACCGCCGTGGACGTGACCCTGCTGGGCCGGTACTACGAGCGGTTCGCCGACCACGCCGTGTCGGTCGCGCGTCGGGTCGTGTACCTGGTGACGGGGGAGCACGCCGACGAGTTCGAGCCGGAGCCGGCACCGGAGGCCTGAGCCGGGGCGAACCTCGGCGCGCGAATGCTTCCGCGCGCCGGGAATGCGCCCGGGTGGCGTGCCGACGGCCCGGGGAGGAACGGTCCGGAGGAAGAGGCCGTTTCGCCACGGAGGAGGAATCCCATGGTCGAGCAGGTTGTGACGCGCGCGTCCTGCAGCTGCGGATCGGGATGCAGCTGCGGCTGCCAGTCCGGCGGGTCCTGCCAGTGCGGCGGGTCCTGCTGAGGCGGGACATCCGGCGCGGGCCGCCGACCGAACAGCGGCGGTCCGGAGCATCACACCCCGGGGCCCGGGGCGCGACACCCGTCGCGCCCCGGGCCCCTCGCCCGTGCGCGTGCTCGCGGGAGACGTTCGCGGCGCGGCCGGCGAGGGCACCGGCGGCGTCGGCACCGGTGGCGACAGCTCGGCGCCACGGGATGTCGGCGGAACCGGTGACCCGCAGCCGGTTGAAAGGGGCGGCTCCCCGAAACGGACGGGAGGCCCGCGGGTCCTCTCCGCGGGGCATGACGCAACGGTCACGGACCGGCACCGCCACGGGCCCGGGTCGCCTTCGTGGCACAAAGCACCCGGCCCCCTGTGGGTCGGGTCCCCGTCACGCCGCCATCCGGTGCGCACCCGCTCGGCGGAGCGCTCGAAGCGCTCCCCGACAACCCGCCCGACGGTTGCCGGTCCGCGCCGTCGGGCCCCGGGGACACCCGGGGGTGCCGCCCCTTCACCCCGCGGCTCCGACATCAAAGCCCCCGTTCCGCGAAGAACTCGCGGGACGGGGGCCGGATGGCGCGTGGCGTTACTTCTTGCGGCCCTGGTTCTTCACGGCCTCGATGGCGGCCTCGGCGGCCTTCGGGTCGAGGTAGCGGCCGCCGGGGGTGATCGGGGAGAAGTCGGCGTCCAGCTCGTAGAGCAGCGGGATGCCGGTGGGGATGTTGAGCCCGACGATGTCCTGATCGGAGACGCCGTCCAGGTGCTTGACCAGGGCGCGCAGGCTGTTGCCGTGGGCGACGACCAGCACGGTGCGGCCGGCGCTCAGGTCCGGGACGATCGAGTCGTACCAGTACGGCAGCATCCGCACCACGACGTCCTTGAGGCACTCGGTGCGCGGACGCAGGTCGGAGGGCAGGTGGGCGTAACGGGGGTCGTCGCTCTGCGACCACTCGGCGCCGTCCTCCAGGACCGGCGGCGGGGTGTCGTAGGAGCGGCGCCAGGTCATGAACTGCTCCTCGCCGAACTCGGCGAGGGTGGCGGCCTTGTCCTTGCCCTGGAGGGCGCCGTAGTGGCGCTCGTTCAGGCGCCAGCTGCGGTGGACGGTGACCCACGAGCGGTCCGCGACGTCCAGCGCCAGGTTGGCGGTCCGGATGGCGCGTCGCAGCAGCGAGGTGTGCAGGACGTCGGGGAGGAGGTCGTTCTCCCGGAGCAGTTCACCGCCCCGGACGGCCTCCTGCTCACCCTTCTCGGTGAGGTTGACGTCCACCCAACCGGTGAACAGGTTCTTGGCGTTCCACTCGCTCTCGCCGTGGCGGAGCAGGATCAGACGGTACGGTGCGTCGGCCATGTTCCGAGCCTAAACGAACTCCCGGGTCGGGGTCGGACGGGGCTCGCGGAGCGGACACCGGCCGGGGATCCGTCGGGGCGGGTCCCCGGCCGGTGACCGGGTGTCAGGCCGGTCGGTCGGTGCCGGAGTCGGGGCCCGGGTCGGCGCCGGGGCCGCTCGGCCCGGCGGTCTCGGCGGGCGGCCGGGTCAGGTGCGCGAACGCCTCCAGGTTGCGGGTGGACTCGCCGCGCGCGGTGCGCCAGGCGTGCTCGCGCCGGATGGCGCCGGCGAACCCCTTCTCCAGCAAGGTGTTGAACGCCCCGTCGGCCTGCTCCAGCACCGTGCCGAGCACGCGGTCGATCTCCTCGGCCGTCACCGAGGCCAGCGGCAGCCGACCCGCCAGGTAGATGTCGCCGAGGCCGTCGAGGGCGTAGGCGACGCCGTACAGCCGGGTGTTGCGCTCCAGCAGCCAGCGGTGGACCTCGGCGTGGTTCTCGTCGGGGCGGCGGATGACGAAGGCGTTGACCGACAGGGAGTGCTCGCCGACGACCAGCGAGCAGGTGGTGGAGAGCTTGCGGGTGCCGGGGAGGGTGACGACGTACCGCCCGGGGCCGGGGCTCTCCCAGCGGGCGTCGGTGGCCCCGGCGAGGTCGGTCAGCGCCTCCTCGACGGTGCGGCGGGCCCGCTCGGCGGGATCCGCCGGCTCGGTCGTGCCGGCGGCGGGCGCCGGCTCCGGGGCGGTGCGGTCCGGGGTCTGTCGCGGCTCAGCCATGCCCCGATCGTAGGGGGCCGCCCCCGGCGCGGCGGGGACCGGCGCCCCCGACGGCGGGAAGGGCGTCGGGGAAGGGGGAGGC
>NZ_VKHS01000247.1 GCF_014141525.1 Streptomyces calidiresistens | reverse complement strand
CTCGTGGGCGCGGAGCTGTGTATAAGAGACAGGGCCACTTCCGGCTCTACGGCGAGGACTTCGCCCGCGACCCGGAGGCCACCTATACCCGAATGCGCGCCACCGGACCGGCCTCCTGGGCGCTGATCGCCCCCGGAGTGGAAGTCGTGGTGGTCACCTCCCACCCCGCCGCGCTGCAGACCCTGCGCAGCCCTCGCTACTCCAAGGACGCCCGCCGGTGGCGGGCACTGGCCGAGGGCCGCATACCGCCCGACAGCCCCGTGCTGCCCATGATGGGCCGGCGCCCCAGTCTGCTGTTCGCGGACGCCGAGCACCACCGTCGCCTGCGAGCTCCCATCGAAGAAGCCCTGGCCGACGTCACCACTCCGGCGCTGCGCGCCGACATCCGTACCCTCGCCGACGGCCTTGTCGACACCTTCGCCGCCACCGGCAGGGTCGATGCCGTGGTCTATGCCGGGCATCTGGTCACCGTCGTCCTGGCCCACCTACTGGGCAGCACCTCCGAACAGGGTGAGCGGATGGCGCGGGCCTGCGCCATGATGATCGACGCCGAACCGGCCACCGCCCAACGCGGCAGCGCCGACCTTGCC
Source organism: Streptomyces calidiresistens (assembly GCF_014141525.1). GTDB lineage: Bacteria > Actinomycetota > Actinomycetes > Streptomycetales > Streptomycetaceae > Streptomyces > Streptomyces calidiresistens. The sequence continues at coordinate 6,053 of NZ_VKHS01000247.1, read as the reverse complement.
GCGGCCCTGAACGAGTTGATCGTCCAACGCCGCCGCCTCCCCGGTCGAGACGTCACCTCGCGGCTGCTGGCCGCCCCCGAGGCCCTGAACGACGAGGAAATGCTCCACCAACTCGTCGTCCTCATCGGCGCCGGCACCGTGCCGACCTCCGCGTGGCTGACCAGCACGCTGTGGTTGCTGCTGACCGACGAGAGATTCGGCGTCTCCCTGAGCGGCGGCAGCCTGAGTACGGCGGACGCGTTGCAGGAGGCGCTGTGGCGGCACTCCCCGATGGCGAACTTCTCCGTGCACTACCTCACCGGGGAGGTGCCCTACGAACTGGAGGACCCCACCGGCCGACTCGCTCCGTTCGTCATTCCGCCCGGCGTACCCGTCCTCATCTCCCACGCCGCTGCCAACACCGATCCCGGAGCGCTCCAGCCCTCCGACCGCGCCGGCTCGCCCACGGGAAACCGGGGACACCTGGCCTGGTCGGCCGGACCTCACGTCTGTCCGGCTCGGGACCTGGCCGGGGTCATCGCCGAAGTCGGCATCGAGGCGCTCCTGGACCGCCTGCCCGACATCGAACTCGCCTGTGACCCCAGGGACCTGACCTGGCGACCGGGACCGTTCCACCGGGCGCTCACCAGCCTGCCCGTGACCTTCCAGCCCACCCAACCCCAAAACCGTGGAGGATCCCCATGGACACAGCCCGATGCCCCTTCACCCTCGACCCCACCGGTACCGACCTCCACGGCGAGGCCGCGGCCCTCCGCGCCCGGGCACCGGCGACCCCGATTCTCCTTCCCGGGAATGTTCCGGCGTGGTCGGTGACCCGCGCCGAACACATCCGTCGTCTGGCCGCCGATTCCCGCGTCTCCCGCGACCCCCGGCGACACTGGCCCGCCCTCAACGACCTGCCCGAGCACTGGCCCCTGAACGTCTGGGTCAAGGTGACCAGCGCCTTCACCGCCTACGGTGATGAGCACCGCCGACTGCGACGCCTCATAGCCGGCGCCTTCACCCCTCGCCGCACCGAAGCCCTGCGCCCGGCAGTCCGGGCCACCGTCACACGCCTCATCGAAGATCTGAGCCTCGTCGAGCCCGGTCGGACGATCGATCTGCGGACCCGATTCACCTACATGATCCCTACCGAGGTCATCAGCGACCTCTTCGGCGTACCGCAGCACATGCGGGCCGAAGCCCGCAGAGTCATCGACGCGGCTCTGGCCACCGCCGCCGACCCCGAGCAGGCCGGCCGCGACTACGCCGATCTGTGGGCCTGCATGGCGGCCCTGGTCGCACACAAACGCGAGGCCCCGGGCCAGGACATGACCACCGACCTCATCCGGGCCCGGGACGGCGAGTCCCGTCTGACCGAGGACGAGCTGATCTCCACCTTGATCCTGATGATCGGAGCCGGCTCGGAGACCACCGTCAATCTCATCGGTCACGCCGTAGTCGCCCTTCTCACCCACCCCGACCAACACGCCATGGTCCGACAGGGCCGCATCTCCTGGGACACCGTAATCGAGGAAACCCTGCGGTGGCAGGGCCCCATCATGCACATGCCGCTGCGCTACGCCGTTGAGGACATCGACCTCGACGGCGTGACCATCCCCAAGGGCGACGCGATCCTCCTGGCCTTCGGCGCCGCCGGTCGCGACCCCGATCTCCACGACCACCCCGCAACCTTCGACCTCACCCGATCCAACCCCGGCGATCACACCGCTTTCGGCCACGGAGCCCACTACTGCCCGGGCGCTCCTCTGGCCCGCATGGAAGCGGCTATCGCCCTCCCCGCGCTCTTCGCCCGATTCCCCCGCCTCGCACTGGCCACCGACCCGGATCTCCTGGTCCCCCAGGAATCCTTCATCGCCAACGGTCACCGGGAACTCCCCGTCACCCTGCACTGACCCCGTGGGGGCGGTGGAAGTCCCACCGCCCCCACGGCCTCCGTTCCACACAGCTCGGGTTGAAGGCCAACAACGTGAATGACATCAAGCACAACGACGCCCATGACGGAGAACGCGCTGCCGTTCCCAGCGCCCGGCTGGGCAGCTCGGGCCCCGGGATCGACCTCGTCGGCGACCTGGAGGTCGACCTGTGCGAGGAACTCGCCGGCATCGCCCAGCGGTGCGTCGCCGGGTACAGCGATGACCGGCCGGTCAGTGCCTCCCTCGTGCGTTCCCGGCTGACGAACGCGCTGACCGGAGCACCGCCTGTGCTCGCGGTGGCCCGGGACGGGAGGGAGGTGACCGGGTGGTGTGCCGTGCGGCGCCCGGAGCCCGGCGAGGCGCGGGCCCGGCTGTGGGGTCCGGTCGTCGCCCCGTCGGCCCGTGGAGTGGGACTGGGGCGGGGGCTGCTGCGGAGGGTGGTGGACGCGGTCGAGTGGCCGTTGGTGACCACGGACGTACCCGTGGACCGGGACGGCGCCGGCGACTTTTTCACCAGGTCCGGATGGGAGGTGCTGGACACCATCACCGTGCTGCACGGTACCCCGGCCGCCGGCGTGCTCGACGCCGTCACCGCGGCCGATGTGACGGAGCTGGAGACGTACGTCGCCACAGCCGCACGCCGGTTCGCCGGCGTGGAGGCGTCGTTCGCCCAGTCGACGCTGACGAGGTGGCGTGACGACGCGCGGTTTCGCCTCGAGACCCTGCTCCTCGACCCTCCGACCGGGTCGCTGCTCCTGGCCCTGGTTCAGCGGAACGACACCGCCAGCGAGCTGCTGCTGGCCGAGGTCTGGGCGGCGACGGACGATGTCCGCACGCGGCTGATCACCCGGGCGCACGCCTTGGCCGCTGACCGGCAGGTGGCGACCGTGCGCGCGGTGACCCGGCAGGATCCCGCCGATTTCGTCGCCTGCGGTATGCGCGTCACCGGTCGGTGCCGCACCTTCACTCTTCCCCGTGAGCGCTGAGCTCGGGCCTTCGAGGGCCCAACTTCTTGAGATGACAGGAGGGCACTTATGTCCGCATCCGTGAAACTGCCACTCGTCCACGCGGTGGACATCGTCGCCGGCGAAGGTGAGGCCCAGCGGTTGCTGGGTGACCTGGCGGCGCGTCTTGCCGTTGATCCCGGCGTGCAGCGCATGGACTGGGAGGAGGCGTCGGCGTCGTGGCTGTGTACGCTCGCCAACGGCGGCCGCGGCCGGCTGACACTGGCCGCCCCGGCAGATCCCGGTTCGGTGGTTGAGAGCACCCACTGTTTCGTCGCGGCCTTCGAGCAGGGCACCCCGGCTGCGGCCGAGGACTTCTTCGCGGCGGTGCGGCAACTGCCGTTCACCCTCACCGAGATCGCCTCAACCCTGTCCGAGCTGCCGCTGACCGGCAGCCTGCCCGACCGGTGGCCGAACAAGCCGCTGGGCGATGTCGGGGTGCTGCTGACAATTCACCACATGCGGGATTTCCTGATTCTGGTGGACAGTCTGCTCGCCCTGGGGGTGGAGCCGGCCCATATGACCGTGATCGACAAGGAATACCCCTACGCACACACCCACCGGGTGAACGCGCATCTGGTCCAGCGGCACGGCATCGCGGTGTGGCGCTACCGGGACCTGCGTGCGGGGATCGAGGACCACATCGATCGTGTCGCCGCCGCGGGTAAGCGAAGTGTGGTCATGGACGACGGCGGTTACGTGATGCCCACCGTCCTGCGCGAGCTGCCCGATCGGGCCGGGCACTTCGTCGGCCTGGTGGAGCAGACCACCTCCGGCATCCGGAAGGTGGAGGGGCTCCAGCTGCCGCTGCCGTTGGTCAGCGTCGCCGAGAGCGACATGAAATCCATGATCGAGTCGTACGGCATCGCCGACGCGGCGGTGCGCAACACGCTTCGATTACTGCCGGATGAGAAGTTCGAGGGTCAGCCGGCGCTCGTGCTCGGCTTCGGCCGGATCGGGCACGAGGTCGCTCGTGTCCTGGAGACCCGGCGGATGCGGGTCGCGGTGTTCGACTCCGACATCACCCGCCTGGTCGCCGCGCACGAGGAGGGCTTCCTGACGGGCCTGTCGCTTGAGGACCTGGTACGCGCGCACCGGCCGCGGCTGGTGATCGGCTGCGTCGGCAGTCGCAGCTTCGGCCTGCGGGAGGCACGGCTCCTGCCTCCGCAAGCGTTCCTGGTCAGCACGACCAGCCGGAACTTCGAGTTCGCGCTCGACGAACTGCGAGAGGGCAGCATCGCCGTGACGGACCGGGGCGTGCTGGGCACCGGCTACCAGCTCGCCGACGGTCCCGGCATCTGCGTCCTCGGCCACGGCATGCCGATCAACTTCCACCATGCCGAGTCCCTGTCCAACCGCTATGTCGACCTGGTCCTGGCCGGTCTCGCGGTCGGCGCGGTGGCCCTGGCCGGCGGGGACGAGCGGCTGCGCCCGGGCCACAACGTGGCCGCCACCAACGAGATCCTCAGCGAGTCGGGCATCGTCGTCGACTACTACCGGCTCTACGGCCCGACCGCCGGAGCCGGACGTGGCTGAGCGGATCTTCACCCTCGACGACCTCACCAGCGTCCGGTCGGTCTGCGGATGCCTGACCTGCAAACTGAGCGCGGTCTTCGCCGACCACCTCACCGACCTGCGTACCGGCTACCCCGGCACGGTCACCCCGCTGGGCCACCGCGGGGCCGCGCCAGGGACGACCGCGGTGCCACACTTCCTCACCGTGCGCGTGGGTGACGCGCACGTGGACATCGTGGTGTGGGAAGAGATGCGCCCCGACCAGCTGAGGGCCTGGCTCCCGGCCGCCGAGGCCCGCGCCCGGCTGCCGCAGCTGGCGGCACGAATACCTCTCCTGGTCCGCATCCGCCAGGCCCTCCGCGCCGGCACGTTCACCCCCTCGGGGCCGACGGGCGCCACCCTGGCCTCCGGCGGCCGTTACCCCTCGTTCCGATTTCTCGTCGAGCACTGGCCCCAGATCAAGAAGGAGTTCACCCCATGACCGCTGTCTCCTCCGACTTCGCCGCCGTCGGCACCGACTACGCCGCCTACTCCGAGGGCGGGCGCGGCCTGCTCCGGCACGAGCTCGTGGCGCATCGCGTCCTCACAGAACTCGGTGGCAAGCCCGTCCGCGTCCTGGACGTCGGCTGCGGCGACGGAGAGATGGTGCTGCGCCTGGCCACGGCCGGCCACCACGTCACGGGCGCGGAGGTCTCCGCCGAGATGCTGGGGCGCGCCGAGGAGAAGCTGGCCGCAGCCGGCGTCGCGGACCGCGTGCGGCTCGTCGAGGCCGACATCTACGACCTGCCCTTCGAGGGCGAGGTCTTCGACGCGGTCGTCTGCCACGGCGTCGTGATGTACCTGCCCGACTCCACCGAGCCCGTCAGCAACCTCGCCCGGCTCGTCGCCCCCGGCGGCCTCCTGAGCATCCTGACGAAGAACGCCCTCGCGGTCGGGGTGCGTGAGGCCCTGCGCGGCGAGTACGACTCCGCCCTCGCTCAGATCGAGAGCGGCCAGGCGACGAGCATGGGCAACCTCGGCTACGTCACCCGCGGGGACACCCCCGAGCACCTGGACCAGCTCGCCCGCGACAACGGACTGACGCCGCTGCCCTGGCAGGGCGTGCGGATCTTCCACGACCACTACCCGAAGAACTGGCACCCCGAGCCGGAGGTGTTCGCCGAGGCGCTCGCGGTGGAGTGGGCCGCCTCCAGCCGCAGTCCGTACCGCGAGCTGGGCCGCCTGGTGCACACCGTGGCCCGCCGCGAGGCCACCTCATGACCGCAGGCACGGCCATCCGGCCGCTCACCGTCGGCCGTCTCGCTCGGGACCTCATGGCCCGGGCGGGGCAGCCGATGCCGGCCCTGCGGTGCTACGAGTCGCTGGCCGCCCTGTGGATCCGCGGCTGCGACACCGGCTTGCCGGGAGCGCGGGTCCTGCGGGAGATGACCTCCCGCTCGGCGATGCGGCTCGCCGCCGGCGAGGACGCCTTCCTCGCTCCCGACTGCCACCACATCCCCGACCGGCTACTGGAAGACGAGTCGCTCGTACGTCTGCCGGCGTCCCTGGCTGTGCAGGGGGTGGAGTGGCAGGACGCGATCGCACTGGCCCGGGTCTGGCTGGGGGCCCGGGAGTGGGG